>NZ_JAMYLA010000015.1:102500-138993 GCF_040317725.1 Mesorhizobium sp. M1396
GACTCAGTGAAATTGAATTCCCCGTGAAGATGCGGGGTTCCTGCGGTTAGACGGAAAGACCCCGTGCACCTTTACTATAGCTTTACATTGGCATTCGTAGTGGCATGTGTAGGATAGGTGGTAGGCTTTGAAACCTGGGCGCCAGCTCAGGTGGAGCCACCCTTGAAATACCACCCTTATTACTATGGATGTCTAACCGCGGCCCGTTATCCGGGTCCGGGACAATGTATGGTGGGTAGTTTGACTGGGGCGGTCGCCTCCTAAAGAGTAACGGAGGCGCGCGATGGTGGGCTCAGAACGGTCGGAAATCGTTCGCTGAGTGCAATGGCATAAGCCTGCCTGACTGCGAGACTGACAAGTCGAGCAGAGACGAAAGTCGGTCATAGTGATCCGGTGGTCCCGCGTGGAAGGGCCATCGCTCAACGGATAAAAGGTACGCCGGGGATAACAGGCTGATGACCCCCAAGAGTCCATATCGACGGGGTTGTTTGGCACCTCGATGTCGACTCATCGCATCCTGGGGCTGGAGCAGGTCCCAAGGGTATGGCTGTTCGCCATTTAAAGCGGTACGTGAGTTGGGTTCAGAACGTCGTGAGACAGTTCGGTCCCTATCTGCCGTGGGTGTAGGAATATTGAAAGGATCTGTCCCTAGTACGAGAGGACCGGGATGGACGGATCTCTGGTGGACCTGTTGTGGCGCCAGCCGCATAGCAGGGTAGCTATATCCGGACGGGATAACCGCTGAAGGCATCTAAGCGGGAAACCCACCTTAAAACGAGTATTCCCTGAGAACCGTGGAAGACGACCACGTTGATAGGCCGGGTGTGGAAGAGCGGCAACGCTTGAAGCTTACCGGTACTAATAGTTCGATCGGCTTGATCGTTCTCATTCCTTATGCCCATTTGACGAAGTCAAATGGTCTTACCAGCGCTCACGCATGAGCGGCCCCTCCGGGGCCTATGCTCCGCGAGGGCGCCGGAAAACCGGCGACGCGCAGTCGCGCTTGCGGGCTTATGCCCGAAGCGCCCTGTAGAAAACGTCGCCTTGGCACGGAAAGACGGGCAAATGGCGCATGCTTATAGCGAGCAGGTATCTCCTACTCACTATTCCCTACTGCCTAATCCCTAACTCAGCTTCTCGAACAACGTGCGTTTTGCCGACCTGGTGGTTATGGCGGAGCGGCTGCACCCGATCCCATTCCGAACTCGGCCGTGAAACGCTCCAGCGCTGATGGTACTTCGTCTCAAGACGCGGGAGAGTAGGTCGCTGCCAGGTCTGCTAAACGCACGTTGATCTCACATCCAAATCGGATGCAGGGAAATCTTCTCCTTACTTTTGTTGATGCATGTCGTTGCCCCAAAACCGCCAAGCACTTTGGGCGACATGCATAAGGCCCGCCAAGGGAAGCCCGGGCCGCGCAAGCGGCCCTTTCATTTGGCGAGCCATATACCTATTTGTAGGCCATCCTATTCGTAGGCTTGCGCTTACAGCCAAGGTTGACGCGGGGTGGAGCAGCCCGGTAGCTCGTCAGGCTCATAACCTGAAGGTCACAGGTTCAAATCCTGTCCCCGCAACCAAATCCAACAATCAAACGGCCCGCTCAATGCGGGCCGTTCGCGTTTGGGGCTTCTCGGAACGAGCCGGCCGGAAAGCCTTCATGATCAATCCCCATGTCGCTGACCGGAAACGGCTTATGCTCGTCCGTGCGTCGCCCTGCCGCCCAACGCAGGATTCCTAACGACATGGAGAGAGCGTCACGCTGCAAGCCGAGCAGACGTCACCAACATGAGACCGGGCGCCAGACTATGAAGGCGCGGCCGGCGATCAGCTCACCGCGAACGTCCCGCCAACATTCCGTCTCCGCTTCGCCGCCAAACGCGAGAGGGCCTTGCCGTTCGAATTGTGCAGCGAACTCGTCGCTTCCGTCGATCCGAACGGCGACATTCCGATCTATCATCCCTTCCTGTACTGCTCGCAGCGGAATGGCCGAATGGCCATGCGCGCGCCGGCTTCTACGGTATCGCCGGCTGGCACGGCCGGGCACATCTGCCGCGTGCACTGTTCAAGGGCGTCGCCTTCGAGCACAAGCGCCATGTCGAGACCTTGCATCGGGCAGGCGCCGAATTCGACAGCGTGGTGCTGTCTGGCGGCGGCTCGCGCAGCAGCGTGTGGCCGAAGATCTTCGCCGATGTGCTCGGCGTTCCCGTTACCGTGGCGCGCAGCCGCGAAACCGGAGCCCTGGGGGGCGGCGATCGCGGCGGGCACCGGTGTTGGCATATTCGTTGACTACAGCGCCGGTGCGGCCGCCATGACGGCCGCCGCCCGACACTTTGTGCCTGACGAGGCGGTTGCCGACGCATACGCACGGCGGTATCGACTCTACGGCGAGATCAACCAGGCGATGACCCCGATGTGGGAGCGCATCGCCGCACAGCAGGCACGCACGTGAGCGAAGCTTCACCGTCCCCGTTCGGCAGTTATGATTACGTCATCGTCGGTGCCGGCTCCGCCGGCTGCGTGCTCGCCAACCGGCTCTCCGCCGATCCGCGCAACAGTGTGCTGTTGCTCGAAGCCGGCGGCAGCGACCGTTATCACTGGGTCGATATCCCGATCGGCTACCTCTTCTGCATGGGCAACCCGCGGACCGACTGGATGATGAAGACCGAGCCGGAAGCCGGTCTCAACGGACGCAGCCTCAACTATCCGCGCGGCAAGGTGCTTGGCGGCTGTTCATCGATCAACGGCATGATCTACATGCGCGGCCAGGCAGCCGACTATGATGGCTGGCGTCAAGCCGGCAATGCCGGCTGGGGCTGGGACGACGTCCTGCCTTACTTCCTCAAATCGGAAGATTATCACGGCGGCAAGGGCGTCATGCACGGAAGCGGCGGCGAGTGGCGGGTCGAACGGCAGCGCCTGTCATGGCCGATCCTCGACGCATTCCGGGACGCGGCCGAGGAACTCGGCATTCCGCGCACCGATGACTTCAACACCGGCACCAATGAAGGCTCGGGTTATTTCGAGGTCAACCAGAGGAAGGGCGTGCGCTGGAACACCTCGAAGGCGTTCTTGCGCGGCATAGCGGCGCGCAAGAACCTGCGCGTGGTGCTCGGCGCGGAGACCATGCGGCTCGAATTCGAAGGCCGGCGCGCAACCGGACTGGTCTTCCGAAAAGACGGTGGCCTGCATCGCGTGTCAGCCGGCCAGACCATTCTCGCCGCCGGCGCCATCAACTCGCCGAAGCTGCTCGAACTGTCGGGGGTAGGCCGCCCCGACCTGCTTTCAAGCATCGGCGTGGATGTTTATCACGCCTTGCCAGGCGTCGGTGAAAACCTGCAGGACCATTTGCAGATCCGCACCGTCTTCAAAGTCGCCAATACTGCAACGCTCAACCAGCGCTACCACAATCCGGTCAGCCGTGCGTCGATGGGGCTGGAATACGCGCTCAAGCGCAGCGGGCCGCTGTCGATGGCGCCAAGCCAGCTCGGCATCTTTGCCAGGAGCGATCCGCGCCTCGAAACACCTGATCTCGAATATCATGTGCAGCCGCTGAGCACCGACCGTCTGGGCGAGCCGCTGCATCGGTTTCCAGCGGTCACCGTGTCGGTCTGCAATCTGCGGCCGGAAAGCCGGGGTACCGTGCATATGGAATCGTCCGACCCGCATGAGGCGGCGAAGATCCGGCCGAACTATCTTTCCACCGAGGGAGACCGCAGAGTGGCCATCGCTTCGCTGCGCCATGTCCGCAGTCTGATGAAGGCCTGGGCCGTGGCGCGCTTTGCGCCGGAAGAGATGCTGCCCGGCGCGCAATATGACAGCGACGAGGACCTCATCCGCAAGGCCGGCGATATCGGCACGACGATCTTCCACCCCGTCGGCACCTGCAAGATGGGGTCGGACTCGATGGCGGTGGTCGACGACGGCCTGCGTGTTCACGGACTTGCCGGGCTGCGCGTGGTCGATGCCTCGATCATGCCGACAATCGTTTCGGGCAACACCAACTCTCCGGTCGTCATGATCGCGGAAAAGGCATCCGAGATGATCCTGCAGGAGTCTCGCTGACAGCCGTCGGCTTCAAGCCAGGGCAACGCCGCGCGATCGCCTTTTCTCGGCGGCCGCGAGCAGATCGACGAAGGCGCGCACCTTGGCGGGCCGGAACCGGGCCGGTGGAAAGACGGCGTGGATGCCGCCGGTCGGCAAACTCCAGTCGGCAAACACCGGCACCAGCCGCCCTTCGGCGATATCGTCGCCGACGCTGTAATCCGGGAACACGCCAAGCCCGATGCCGGCGAGCACGCAAGCCAGAGCGGCGGGGCTCTTGTCGCACATGACGATCGGATTGAGTTCGGTCAGCACCGTTTCACCATCCCTGGAAAACAGCCATTGGCCGATGCCGCGTAGTTGTGCGTTGCCGACCCAGGCCAGCGATCTTGCCTGGCGCGGCGTCACGTCGGGAGGCAGGGTTGCCGCGAAGCCAGGGCTCGCCACCACGGTCTGCCTTATCGTGCCCAGGCGCCGCGCCTGGTTCGAGGAATCGGTGAGCCAGCCGACGCGGATGCCGAGATCGATCTGCTCGTCCACCAGATTGCTTACCGCATCGTCGAAGATCGCCTCGACGCGTATATGCGGATAGGTTCTGAGATAGGCCGCCATGACCGGGGCCACGATCTTGGTGCCGTAGTCGAGGGGCGCGGTCAGTCGCAGCGCTCCGCTCGGTTCGACGGCTCCGCGCGAGATTTCCCCATAGGCCGCCTCCGCTTCCCGCAGGATGATCATCGCGCGGTCATAGAACAGGCGGCCCTCTTCGGTCGGCGTGACACGCCGTGTCGTGCGTTGCAGCAGCGTTGCGCCCAGTTCCTCCTCGAGCTTGCCGATCTGATGGCTGACCACGGCCTTGGCGACGCCGAGCCGGTCGGCAGCCGCGGTGAACGAGCCGGTTTCCATCACCGTGGTGAAGTAGGCCAGCCGGTTGAGGTTCAGAAGTTCGGCCAAGGTGGCAGCCTTTGTCTGATTGGATCAGACAGTTTGTATTATTGAGGGCTATTTTTCGCAAGACCGCCGTCTGCCACATGTGAGCCAAGCCATTCGACGAAGCCGGCAGCCAGACCAGGGATAGCAGCGATTATGAGCAACTCAGAAGTGACCTATCTTTTTGATCCGCTCTGCGGCTGGTGCTATGGCGCCACCCCGATGCTCGACAGACTGTTGGCCAGCGGCCTGCGCGTCGAGCTGCTGCCAACCGGCCTGTTCTCCGGTGCTGGCGCGCGTCCGATGGATGAAGGTTTTGCGGCGCACGCCTGGGCCAACGATCAGCGCATAGAGCGGCTCACCGGACAATCGTTCACGCCGGCCTACCGGCACAATGTCCTCGATATCAGCGGGACCCTGCTCGACTCGCACGCCGCCACGCTCGGCGTCAGCGCCGCCGGCCTGGAAGATCCCAGCCGCCGGCTTGCCGCGTTGAAGGCGATTCAGCGGGCGCGCTACGTGGAAGGACGCGACGTCGTCACGATCGGCGGTATGGCCGAGGTGCTCGCCGCCGCCGGCATGGCAGACGCCGCCGAGATGCTTAAGGCGCCGACCGAGACATTGCTGACGGCGCACCGCGAGTTGGTCGGCCGAGGCCGCTCGCTGTTCCAGCGCCTGCATGCCGATGGCGTGCCTTCGCTGGCGGTCATCCGCAACGATGCGCCCCGGCTCATCGGCTCGAACGCGCTGTTCGGCAGCTTCGACAATCTCGTCGCCCATATCGCGGCGGCGTGATCCCCAGCAAACCTTCAACAAGGAAACTGAAAAGACATGGCAAAAGTCGCTCTCATTGGTGCATCCGGCGCGGTCGGCTCGCGCCTTCTCAAAGAACTCTCCGATCGTGGCCACACGGTCACCGGAATTGCGCGCAACCCGGAAAAGATCGCCGCCCTCCCGGGTGTGACCGCTAGGAAGGGCGATATTTTCGATAAGGAAGGTCTCGCTGAGCTGATCCGCGGCCATGATGTGGTGATCAGTTCGGTGCATTTTCTCGACAGCGACGCCGACACGCTGATTGCCGCCGTGCGTGCCTCCGGCGTGAAGCGCTATCTCATCGTCGGCGGCGCCGGCAGTCTCGAAGTCGCGCCCGGCAAGCGGTTGGTCGATACCCCCGAATTCCCTGATATCTACAAGGCCGAAGCGCAGAAGGGTGCCGACTTCCTCGACAAACTGAAGACCGTTGACGATCTCGACTGGACGTTCCTGTCGCCATCCGCCGTGTTCAGTCCGGGCGAGCGCACCGGCACATTCCGTCTCGGCAAGGACACGCTTCTCGCCTCGGCCAACGGCAGCAGCATTTCCTTCGAGGACTACGCCATCGTCATGGTCGACGAGATCGAGAAGCCTGCCCATGTCCGGCAGCGCTTCACCGTCGGCTATTGATCGAACAGGCGTCGGCCGGGTCTCAATCGAGGCCGGCCGACGCCAGGCGCGCCAAGGCTTCGCGGACGCCGACGCGCCGGTAGGTCTCGGTGACGAGGCCGTCTTGTCTCAGCGCCTCGCGGCGGCGTTCAACGAAGGCGCGTTCCTCGCTGGTCAGGTCGTGCTCGCGCTTGCGGAGCCACTCCTGATAGGACGGATCGACTTCCTTGACCGGCTTAGCCGCCGTCGAAACCGAAGCCGGCCGGCTGTCGGTGTAGCGAGGCCGCAAGGCGCTGTTGGGATTGTATTCAGTTCGCCTGTCGTTGCCTGAAATGGCGAGGTCGGAATCCGATACCCGGCCTGACGGGCTGTAGACGAATGCCGAGGCGATGCGGTCGAGCGCCGCGTCGACTTCCTTCGGCCGGTGCACGACCTCGCGCGGCTGGCGATCGGGGACGGCCAGCCGGGTGATTCCGCGATCATTGATGGCGTCGAGCACCTCGCGATGATCGAGCGAGGTGATGACTTCGCGCCGGGCCGGCCAGAAATCATAAGGCGCGTGCGCGCCATGGCCCTTGCCGATATGGAAGGCATAGATTTCCGGGTAGACCGTCAGCTCGGTGCGACGGCTCGGCTTGACGTCGTAGAACGAGGTGATGGCGATCTGCAGCAGATGGGTCGCGCCGATGCCGCCAAGCGCATCGTCGATTACCAGCCCGAAACGGTCATGCGGGTTCCAGTTCGGCAAGGCGTCCGTGATCGAAGCCGGCTTGCCGTCGATCTCGACGTCGAACATGTCCGCTTTCAGCAATGTCACGACATGCATCGTAGTATTTCCTCAATGAGGCGCCGGCCGCCGATTCGTTTGCTCGATCAGAGCAAGGAAGGAGCCCGCTGTCACCTTGTCCGGCTTCCTTCCAAACGGCGTCGGCGTCGCCAATGCCCTTCAGTTCGGTGAGGTGTGTCCATCATCTGTGCTGGCCCTGTCTGTCAGCGCGATATGACAGCAGCCGGAGCCGTGGCCCGGTGTCCAGGTGACATTGTCGAAACGAACGCCGGTCGCCTCGAACAGGCCGCGGTCAAAGGCGCCGGCAATACGGCAGAGCGTGGTGAGCTTTTCATCGCCGACCCCAGCCTCGACCCAGGCGTCTTTCAGGGGGCAGCGCTTCACTTTGAAGGCGATGCGATCATCGCTGCGTTCGACATCGGTCGGGTACATCAGGCCGCCATCCGGACTGACGGCCAGGAAGGCCTCGCCGATCGCGCGTGCGTCATTGGGGCCGAAGCCGGCGAAGGCGGCTGCGGCCACTTCCTTGCCGCGCTGTTCGATGGCGCGGATCATGACCGCTTCGGCCTTTTTGGCGCCCAGCTCTCCGGTTAGTTCCTCGAGGAACAGGCGGTACAGATCGGCTCGGTTGCGAAAGGCGGAATCGAGTTCGCGCGACAGTTTCTCGGCTCTGGCTTCGGGGTCGGTCATGATGCGTCCTGTGTGGTCCGGTTCAATCTCGGTGCGGCCGCCACCAGCGCCTTGCCGATGGCCGATTGCGGTGCGCCGATGACGGTTCGGGCATCGCCGCTCTCGGCAATCCGCCCGGCGTCGAGAAGCACGACGCGGTGGGCGATGGCGCTGATAATGCCGAGATCATGTGAAATGAAGAGATAGGCAATCTGTTCCTGGCGTTGCAGGTCAAGCAACAGGTCGAGGATCTGTCCGCGCACGGAAACGTCGAGCGCCGACACCGCTTCGTCGAGCACGATCAGCGACGGTTTCGTCGCGATGGCGCGCGCAATGGCGACGCGCTGCCGCTGGCCACCGGAGATTTCATGGATGGCGCGGGCGGCAAGGTCGGCCGTCAGCCCGACACGCTCCAGCAAGGCGGCGATGCGCCGCAGGCGCTCGGCGCGGGAAGCGATGCCATGGATGCGCAAGGGATCGTCGAGCACGCGTGCCACCGTGGCGCGAGGGTTGAAGGCGGCAAGTGGATCCTGGAACACCATTTGCAGGCGTGCGCGACGCGCTCGCAGCGCCGCGCCAGTCAAAGCCAGGAAATTATTGCCTTCGAAGTTGATGCGGCCAGCGTCCGGCTCGATCAGCCGCAGCACCAGCCGCGCGATGGTCGACTTGCCGCTGCCGGAGGGCCCGGCCAGCGCCAGCGTCTCGCCGGGGTCGATGTGAAAGGAGACATCGTCGATGGCAGCGATGGCCTTTTTGTCGCGACGGTAGCGTTTGGTGAGGTTGGACGCGGTCAGCAGGCTCATGCGTGGAGCTCGGCGCGGTTCAGCAACGGCTTGGTGTCGAGGCCGATATGGGCGTCGAGCAGCGCGCGTGTGTAGGCTTGGCTAGATGCATTGATGATCTGCGCCGTCGTGCCAAGCTCGACCAGCTGGCCATAACGGAAAACGGCGATGCGCTCGGCAAGCTCAGCCGCCAGCGCGATGTCGTGGCTGATGAACAGCAGCGTCATGCCGTCCTCGGCCACGAGGTGCCGGATCAAGGCGACGATCTCGGCCTGCACGATGGTGTCGAGCGCGCTGGTCGCCTCGTCGGCGATCAGCAATTTCGGACCGGCCGCGATGGCCGCGGCGATCGCCACACGCTGCTTCTGGCCACCGGAGAGTTGATGTGGGAAGGCGCGCAAGGCCGAGTCCGGGTCCGGCAGGCGGACGCGCTCCAGCAAGTTTTTTGCCTTCGCATACGCTTGTGCCCATGTGAGGCCGAGATGGGTGCGCGCGACTTCGGCGATCTGTTTGCCGATTGTCATCACAGGGTCGAGGCTGGCTGAGGGATCCTGGAAGACGAAGCCGATGTCGCGGCCGCCGAGGGGAACGATTTTAGGCTGGCGATCCTTCGCACCCCCCTCTGTCCTGCCGGACATCTCCCCCGCAAGGGGGGAGATTGCTCCTTCATCTCGGCCCTCGCCAATCGCCAATGGTGCAGAAGGGGAGCTGTCGGCGAAGCTGCCAATCTCCCCCCTTGCGGGGGAGATGTCCGGCAGGACAGAGGGGGGTGCCTTGGTGCCCAACCTTGGCGGTGGATGTGAGAACCAATCGATCCGCCCTCCAATCCTGGCGCTCGCCGGCAGCAGTCCGGCAATGGCCAGTGCCAGCGTGCTCTTGCCCGAGCCGCTTTCGCCGATGATGGCGAGGCGTTCGCCAGCGGCGATGTCGAGGCTGACGCTCTTCAGTGCCGCCACCTCGCTGCCGTCGCGGCGGTAAGTCACCGTCAGGTCGCGGATCGTAGCCAGGGCGGTCACGAAAGGCCTCTCCTGACTGCCGTTGTCTCGACGATGCCTTCACCGGCGAGATAGACGCCGAGCACGGTCAGAACCAACGCTATGCCCGGAACGATCGACAGGAAGGGTGCGGTGCGCAAAACAGTGCGGCCTTCTGCTATCATGCCGCCCCAGGTGACCCGGTTGGGGTCGCCCAAGCCGAGGAAAGACAAGGCCGCTTCGGTGAGGATCGCGGCGGCGACGATCACCGACGACATCGCCAGCACCGGTGGCAAGGCGTTGGGCAGCACCTCGCGAAAGGCGATCGCCAGCGGGTGCATGCCGATGACCCTGGCCCCGGCGACATAGTCACGTTCGCGGATGGAGAGGACTTCCGCGCGGGCCACTCTGGCAGGTCCGGTCCAGGTGCCGAGCGCGATGGCGATCACAACGATGCCGAGTGAAGGCCCGACGACGCTGACGAAGGCCAGCGCCAGCAGGAAGCTCGGCACCGTCTGGAAGGCGTCGGTGATGCGCATCAGCACCTCGTCGACGAGGCCGCCGGCAAAGCCGGCCAGCGTGCCGACCACGGCGCCGACGACAAGTGCGGCGGCCGCGGCCGCGAGCCCGACGGCCAGCGATGTGCGGGCGCCATGAAAAAGCTCGGCCAGCACGTCGCGGCCGAGCCGGTCGGTGCCGAGCGGCAACGACCAGGCCTGAAATGGCGGCAGCAGCGCCGGGCCGGCGATGGCCTGCGGATCGCCTGGGAACAGCAGCGACGCCGACAATGCCATGGCTATCAGCGCCGCCAGAAGGATGGCGCCGGCAACCGCCTCGGGCGTGCGCAGAAAGCGGCAGGGCTGGCTCATGTGCCGGTCTCGCTCGCGCCGACACGCGGATCGAGGAAGGCATAGGCGATGTCGACGAGAAGGTTGATGACGATGACCAGCACGGCGCTGGTAAGTATAATGCCGAGCAGAAGCGGCGTGTCGCGGGAGGCGACTGCCTCCTGCGCCAGCCGGCCGAGGCCAGGCACGGAAAAGACGCTCTCGATGACGACGCTGCCGCCGAGCATCTGCGCCGATTGCAGGCCCAGCATGGTGACCAGCGGCAGCAGCGCGTTGCGGGCGACGTGGGCGAGGACGATGCGCCGGCGGGAAAGCCCCTTGGCGCGGGCGGCGAGCACAAAATCCTCGCGCCAGACCTCGGCCATGCCGGCGCGCATCATGCGCAGATAAAGCGCCAGATAGATGAAGCCTAGCGCCGCGACCGGTAGGGCGAGATGGACGGCGATGTCGGCGGCGCGATCGAGGCCCGTCTTGTCCGAGGCCAGTGTTTCGATGCCGCCGATCGGCAGCCAGCGCAGGTCGACGGCAAAGACGACGATCAGCACCAGTCCTAGCCAGAAGCCCGGCACGGCATAGAGCGCCAGCGATCCGATCGACAGGAAGCGGTCACGGAAACTGCCCGGTCTGGCACCTGCATAGATGCCGAGTGCCGAGCCGAGCCCGAAGGAGAGCGCGGTGGCGCTCACCATCAGCAACAGCGTGTTGGGCAGGCGTTCCAGGATCACGTCGCGGATCGGCCTGGAGAAAGTCACCGACTGGCCGAGATCGAAATGCAGCAACGCCCAGAGATAGTTGGCCAACCGCGTCAGCTCCGACTGGTCGAGGCCCCAGCGATGGCGCAACAGCTCGATCATGCCGGCATCGCCGCCGGTCGAGACGATGTAGGCGTCTACCGCATCGCCGGGGGCTGCTTCGAGCAGCAGGAAGGTGCCGACGACGACGATCAGCAGCACGAAGACACTGCCGACGAGGCGACGGCGGAGCAGGGTAAGGGCGCGGGTCATGGGAAAAGGATGCCGGTGTGAAGGAACGCGGCCTTAGGCCATGTCTCGACACCGATTTCGCCGCGAACTCTCATCCGCGCAATTGTGTCACGATTCCAGATACGTGTCCGCCCAGTTCGACACCGCCCAACGCGGGTTGTTGGCGATATTCCCAACGGTGTCGCGGGCGACGCTGATAAAGCTCCATTCGGCGACATTGATCAGCGGCAGGTCGGTAGCTACCGCCTTCTGGAACTCCTTGTAGAGGTCGGTGCGGGCAGTGGTGTCGAGCGTCTCGGATGCCTTGGCGATGAGGGCATCGAGCGCGTCGTTCTTGTAGCCGCCCTGGTTGGAGAACGGCACGCCGTCGGGAATACCGCTCTGCACCAGAATGGTGGTCGAGATCGCCGGGTCGCCACGGAACACCGGCGGGCCGACGGCGAGGTCGAAGGCGTGATCGGTGTAGACGGCCTTGATGTGGCCGGCCGAGTCGTTGTTGACCAGCTCTGCGTCGATGCCGATGGCGGCCAGCGCCTGGCGCAGATAGTCGCCGAATTGCTTGGTCTCGTTGAAGTAGGGCGCGGGCAAAAGCTTCAGCGAGAAGCGCTTGCCGTCCGGGCCTTTCCTGTACCCGGCTTCGTCGAGCAGCGTGTTGGCCTTGGCGACGTCGAATGGATAGGTCGGCACGTCGGCGGTGTAGAATTGCGGATCGTTCTTCGGCACCGGACCGGTAGCGGTTGCGGCGTAACCGAGGAACACTGTCTTGACGACGAAATCCTTGTCGATGGCATGCGCGATCGCCTGCCGCACTTTCACGTCGGCCAGTTCCTTGCGGCGATGGTTGATCTCGACGACGAGCTGGTAGGTGAGCCCCTCATAGCCCTTCGAGATCACCTTCAGGCCCGGCACTTTCGAGATGCGGTCTAGATCGGCCAGCGGCACGGCGGAGAAGGCTGCCAGCTGGATCTCCTCGGCTTCCAGAGCGCTCGCCGCGGACGTGCGATCCGGCAGCACCTGGTAGATGATCTCGTCGAGATAGGGCTCGTCCTTGTCCCAGTAATCCGTGTTCTTCGTCAGCCGGTAATATTGGCCTGCTTTGTACTCGCCGAATTTGAACGGCCCGGTGCCGATGGGCGCGTTGTTGGCTGGGTTGTCCTCGATCTTGCCGACCTCGTATATGTGCTTCGGCACCACGCTGCTCAGCGCCGGCAGCGCGTTACGGATCAGCTGGAACGGTGTCGGCCTGGCAAATTTGAACACGGCGGTGAGATCGTCAGGGGTGTCGACGCTGGCCAGATCCTTGAACACGGTGCGGCCGAGATTCTGCAGCGGCTTCCAGATCTCCAGCGCCGAGAAGGCAACGTCGGCCGAGGTGAACGGCTTGCCGTCATGCCATTTGACGCCGTCGCGCAATTTGAAGGTCGCGGAGAGCCCGTCGGCCGCACCTTCCCAGCTTAGCGCCAGCCGTGGCGCGAGCCCGTCCTTGCCGTCGAAGGAGGCTTCGGCCAGCGTTTCGACGATCTTGCTGGAGATGAAGAAGACGCCGTTGGAGGCGACGATCGCCGGGTTGAGGTTGCGTGGTTCGGAATCGGCGGCAAGCACCAGCCGGCCACCCTTCTTCGGCGTCTGGGCCCAGCCGGATGTCGGTATGGCGGGGGAGGCCAGCAGCATCGCCGAACCGGCAAGCATCGTGCGTCTCGAAATCGTGAAATCTGACATGATCGAACTCCGTCCTCTCCGCGACCCGGCCGGGTGCGCCAATACCCCTCGAACGCCGGCGAGCCCGCCAGCATCCCCGCGGCGGCGATTATGGGCCTTGCCGAGGGTTTCGCCAGAGACGGAATTGGCGCATCCTCGCTTGGCTTTGAAATTTTCGTCCGCTGGACCAGTTTGGCGGAGGCGACTCTATTCGGTCAATCTGGTAGGACCAGATTGACCGAATATGCGACAGATGACGCCATGGTGGCATCGAGTTGTGCTATTTTCGCCTCTTTCTGGCTGGACCAGAGCGGGCAAAATGGTGCAGATTTGATCCAAAGCCAAGGGATCGGGAGCGGAACTTCGGCGATCCCGGGCAATTCAGGGAGAGAGAGATGAACATTGCTCCGGGCAAGAATGCGGTCGGCAATATCCCGTTCGACCAAGCGCGGGTTGACCAACTGATGGAAGAGGCCGGCATCGATGTGCTGCTGGCGACCTCCAAGCACAACACGCAGTATCTGCTGGGCGGCTACAAATTCATCTTCTTTGCCGCCATGGATGCGATCGGCCACAGCCGTTACCTGCCGATCGTCGTGTATGAAAAGGGCGGGCCGGACCATGCCGCCTATATCGGCAACCGCATGGAGGGCGGCGAGCATCAGAACAACCCGTTCTGGACGCCGACGCTGCACGCCGCCTGCTGGGGCACGCTCGATGCCGCCAATCTCGCCGTCGAGCACCTGCGGAACATCGGCAAGACGGGTGCGCGCATCGGCATCGAGCCGGGCTTCCTGCCGTCGGACGCCTATACGTTGATCCGCAAAGCGCTACCGGACGCCAAGCTGACCGATGCGACCGAGATGCTGGAGCGCATGCGCGCCATCAAGACCGCTGCCGAGCTGGAGAAGCTGCGCACGGCATCCGAACTGATCACCGATTCCATGCTGGCGACCATCGCCTGGGCGCGCGAAGGCACGACCAAGAGCGAGATGATCGAGCAGCTGCGGCGCGAGGAGACCAATCGCGGCGCGCATTTCGAATATTGCCTGCTGACTTTGGGCTCCAGCCACAACCGCGCCGCCTCGCCGCAGGCATGGAAAAAGGGCGAGGTGCTGTCGATCGATTCCGGCGGCAACTACCACGGCTATATTGGCGACCTCTGCCGCATCGGCATTCTCGGCGAACCGGACGCTGAACTCGAGGATTTGCTGGCCGAGGTCGAGGCGGTGCAGCAAGCAGCCTTCTCAAAGGTCAGAGCGGGCACGCTTGGCGGCGACATGATTTCGCATGCCGAGGGCGTGCTGAAGGCCTCGAAGGTCGCGGCCTACACGGATTTCTTCGCCCACGGCATGGGGCTGATCACGCACGAAGCGCCGTTCCTGATGACCAACCATCCGGTGACCTATGAAGGCACCTATGCGGCCAAGCCGCTAGAGAAGAACATGGTGCTGTCGGTCGAGACGACCATGCTCCACCCGACGCGCGGCTTCATCAAGCTGGAAGATACGGTTGCCGTGACGGATGCTGGTTATGTGATGTTCGGTGATCGGGGCAGGGGGTGGAACAGGGGTGGGATTTCATAGAACCCAGGGCTGGCGCTGCCCCTCATCCGCCTGCCGGCACCTTCTCCCCGTATAGTGACCGGGGAGAAGAGGGCAGCCGCGCCCTCGGCACCTATTTTGCGGCGTTGAAAATTGGCGAAAGCGCCGATGACTGCGTCTTTCTCCCCGTCACTATACGGGGAGAAATGTCCGGCAGGACAATGAGGGGCGGCGCCACCTTATAATAAGCTCATCACTGCCCCGCAGGGATCAGCCTGAAATCCGGCAGTTCCCGTAAACCCAGTTCCGGACCAGCCGGTGAATAGACGACGAAGAGCTGCATCGGCCCGTCGCCGGTGTTCAGCGTCGAATGAAATCGGCTTTCCGGCACATAGATGGTGCAGCCGGGGCCGACTGTCTCGAGCACCGGATTGCCCTTCTCGTCTTCGACCATCTGCTCGCCATGACCTGATATGACGAAGATGATTTCCTCGGCGCCCGGGTGGTTGTGGCGCGTATGGCCCTTGCCGGATGGCAGGTCGACGACACCGCCGGAAAAGCGGGTCGCGCCATTGACCTCGGGCGCGACCGTCAGCGCCAGCCTTCCCCAGTCGAAGCCGAAGGCGCTGACGTCCTTCGGGTAGACAAACATCTTGCTCTTGTCGGTCATCTCATCATTCCTTCTTTTTCTTCGGGGTCTTCCCGTCACCAAGTGTGACCGCCTTGAAATCGACGGTCTGTTTGGCGATCGCCGCCTCGGCCGGCAGCCGTTCCATCGAGCTTGCGCCATAGAAGCCGTGCAGGCCCTTGCAGCGGTCGAGGATGTAGCGGGCGTCGTCCGGCATCGAGATCGGGCCGCCATGGCAAAGCAGGATGACATCCTTGCGCACCGAGCGCGCGGCGTTGGCGATGGCGTCGATCTCGACGACGCAGTCATCGAGCGACTTGGCCGAGGTGGCGCCGATCGAACCGCCTGTCGTCACGCCCATATGGGCGACGACGATGTCGGCGCCGGCTTTTGTCATGGCGCGGGCCTCGTCCGGATTGAAGACATAGGGGGTGGTCAACAGGTCGAGCTTGTGCGCCTCGGCGATCATGTCGACCTCGAGGCCGAAGCCCATGCCAGTCTCCTCGAAGCTTTGCCGCATCTGGCCGTCGAAAAGGCCGATGGTCGGAAAATTCTGCACGCCGGAAAAGCCCATCGTCTTCAGTTCGGCCAAGAGCAGCGGCATGATGACGAAGGGGTCTGTGCCGTTGACGCCGGCCAGCACCGGCGTCTTCTTGACCACCGGCAGAACCTCGTAGGCCATTTCCTTGACGATCTCGTTGGCATTGCCATAGGCGAGGAGGCCAGCGGCCGAGCCGCGGCCGGCCATCCGGTAGCGGCCGGAATTGTAGATGATGATGAGGTCGATGCCGCCCGCTTCCTCGGCCTTGGCCGACAGGCCGGTGCCGGCGCCGCCGCCGACGATCGGCACGCCCTTTTCGATCATTCCCCTGAATTTCTTCAAAATGTCCTTGCGCGGTATGGCGGGCATCTTTTTGAATCTCACTGTCTGGCGATGTCGAGAAAAGCCGCGACCGCGGCCTTGGCGAATTCGGGGTCGTTGATGTGCAACGGCAGGCGCGTGACGCGGCGCGTGCTGTTTGGCCGGATGGTGCGCTCGATGGCTTCGAACAGGACGGCGTCGGCTTCCGGATCAAAGAAGGCGCCGCCTTCGATGTCGAGCGCCGAGACGCCCTTTTCCGGAACGAGAAAATGCACCGGCCCCTCGCAGAGGGCGAGCCTGGCGCCGATCCATTCGCCGATCGCGCGGCATTCCTGCGCCGTGGTGCGCATCAGCGTGACGTTGGGATTGTGTTCATAGAACAGCCGACCGCGATGGTGCTCCGGAATGGTCGACGGTGCCCAGAAGTTGACCATGTCGAGCGCGCCGACCGAACCGACATAGGGCAGCCTGGTGCGGGCGATGGCGCCAAAACGATCCTCGGTCGCCGGCAGGACGCCGCCGAACAGCAGATCGCAGACTTCGGTCGTTGTTATGTCGATGACGCCGGACAGCAGGCCGCTGTCGGCCAGCTTCTCCATGCTGCGGCCGCCGGTGCCGGTGGCGTGGAAGACCATGCCGTCATAGGTCGAACGAAGCTGGTCTGCGATGGCGGTCACGCAAGGCGTGGTGACGCCGAACATGGTGAGGCCGATGGACGGTTTGCCGTCGGGTGGTGGCGCCGGCCTTGCCGCCATGCCCGATATCGCCTGGGCGGCATTGTGCAGGACGACGCGGGACAGCCGATTCAGTCCGGCCATGTCGGTCACCGCAGGCATCATGATGACGTCGGAAACGTCGACGTAAGGTGCGGTATCGCCGGAGGCGAGCGTCGAAACCATGATCTTGGGCAGGCCGAGCGGCAGGGCACGCATGCCCGACGTGATGATCGAGGTGCCGCCGCCACCGCCAATGCCGATCATGGCGGCGATATCGTTTCGCGATTGGGCAAAGCGGGCAAAGGCGATGCCCATCGCGGCGACCGCTGCGCCGCGGTCACTGCCGCCGAGCACGGCGCCGCGGCCATCGGGATGGTGGCCAGCAATTTCCTTTGCGGTGATGTCGACAGGAACGGTTGCGTCGCGCGTTCCGACATCGACGCGGGAAACGGCGGCACCGGTTGCGGTGATCGCGTCGGCCAGGAAGGCGAGTTCCTCACCCTTGGTGTCAGCGGTGCCTACCACGTAGATGCGCTTCATTGCGGTTCCCCAATCCAGGCGGGCGCGATGCTGCCCCCCACTCATTGCCCGGCTGCTCAACGATGCGAAGGCCATTGCAAATTTTTGAGACTGGCGTATCGTATTGATATGGATGTCTCACGTCAACAATTCACGGCGAGCGACGATACCCAGCGGGGAAGAGGCCCAGTGCCAGAGCGTGGACCGCGCGCGCGCACGAAACGGCTGATGCTGGAGACGGCGACGAGGCTGATGCAGGCGGGTGTCACGCCGTCGATCAGCGAGGTCGCCGAGGCAGCGCAGGTTTCCCGTGCAACCGCCTATCGTTATTTCCCGAGCCAGGCGGTACTGGTCCAGGCTGTCGTCGATGAGGGGCTGGGGCCAATCCTCACTTGGCAGTCGACGTCGACGGATGCGGAGCGCAGGGTCGCCGACCTGTTCGACACGGCCATGCCGCGCATCGAGGTCTTCGAAGCAACTTTCAAGGCGGCACTGAAGCTGTCGCTCGATCAATGGGCACGGCGTCAGGCCGGCACGCTGGACGGTGAGCCGGCTTTCACGCGCGGCCACCGCATCGAGTTGCTGAAAGAGGCGATCGCGCCGCTCAAGCGCCGTCTCCCGCCGCGCGAATTCAAGCGGCTGGCGCAGGCGCTGTCGCTGATCTTCGGCGTCGAGGTGCTGATCGTGCTCAAAGATATCTGGGGGTTGGACAGTCGCCGGACGATGTCGGTCGCGCAATGGGCGGCGGGGGCGCTGGTGCGTGCGGCGGTCGCGGAATCGATCGGTGACGGCGGCGACATTGATCCAACGGCAGTCGCGAAATAGCGCCCATCTGGTTCGACCAGATTGGCATGCCGACTGCTGATATTAGCCGCAGTGCGGGGTAGGGGGCAACGCACGCGTGTATCACTGAGTAGGAAAATCTTGGTAAAACAGGCAGATAAACCTAAAATCCGATAGCAATGGCCAAGTCGAGCCGCCAAGAAAGGACTTGACGTGCGTGCAGAATTGGTAATACCAGATCAGGTAAGAAAAGCGGATCGAAAGTGAGGGCTGCGATCCATTTTCCGGCAGGGCGAGGAGGCTCGAAACCGGAAAAGTGCGATCACGGGAGGAACTACCAGGGTCGGCCCCGTTGCCGGCTCGAACGATAAGGTAGAATGCGCACAAGGGAGGAAATCATTATGCGCAAGTTTGTGACCAGCGTACTTGCTGGTATCGGCTTAACGCTTGCCTGCGGAACGTCCGTTTACGCGCAGGAAAAGTCACTCACCATCTTCTGGGCGGAATGGGATCCGGCCAACTATCTGCAGGAACTCGGCAACGAGTACGAGAAGGAAACCGGCGTCAAGATCACGGTGGAAACTACACCGTGGCCCGACTTCCAGACCAAGGCCTTCACCGAGTTCAACGCCCATGGTGACGCCTATGATATGGTCGTCGGCGACTCGCAATGGCTCGGTGCCGGCTCGACCGGCGGCCACTATGTCGACCTGACCGACTTCTTCAACAAGCACAAGGTCGGCGACGTGATGGCGCCGGCGACGGTGAAGTACTACGCCGAATATCCGGGCGGCAGCAGCAAGTACTGGGCCATCCCGCTCGAAGGCGACGCCGTCGGCTGGTCCTATCGCAAGGACTGGTTCGAGGATCCGAAGGAAAAGGAAGCCTTCAAGGCCAAGTATGGTTACGATCTCGACGTGCCGAAGGATTTCAAGGCGCTGCGCGACATCGCCGAGTTCTTCTACCGGCCGGACCAGAAAAAATACGGCATCGCCATCTACACGGACAATTCCTACGACGCGATGGCGATGGGCTTCGAGAACGCGCTGTTCTCCTACGGTGGCGAACTGGGTGATTATAAGACCTACAAGGTCGATGGCTTCATCAACTCCGACAAGGCGGTCGCGGCGCTCGACGCCTACAAGGAGCTCTACAAGTTCACGCCTCCAGGCTGGGCCAAGTCGTTCTTCGTCGAAGACAACCAGGCGATCACCGAAGGCCTGGCCGCGATGAGCATGAACTACTTTGCGTTCTTCCCGTCGCTGATCAACGAAGCGTCGAACCCGAACGCCAAGAACACCGGCTTCTTCGCCAATCCTCCCGGCCCGAACGGCGACCAGTTCGCCGCACTCGGTGGGCAAGGCATCTCGATCGTGTCCTACTCGCAAAAGCAGGACGAGGCGATCAAGTTCCTGGAATGGTTCATCAAGGACGAGACCCAGAAGAAGTGGGCAGCGCTTGGCGGCTACACCTGCAGTGCCGCCGTGCTCAAGTCGCCTGAATTCCAGAACGCCACGCCGTATAACAAGGCCTTCTACGAGACCATGTTCAAGGTGAAGGACTTCTGGGCGGTGCCGGAATATGCCGAACTGCTGCAGCAGCTCAACCAGCGCGTCTATCCCTACATGATCGGCGGCGAAGGCACCGCCAAGGAAACGCTGGACGCCCTGGCGGCCGATTGGAACGCGACCTTCAAGAAATACGGCCGCGGTCAGTAACAAGCAGGTCTCACGGAGGGGGCGTCGGTGCCTCCTCCGTTTCTTTTTTCGCAAACGGGAGCAGGATCTTGGCGACCACTATGATCACCACGCTCGACAGGTCTTCAAGGGCGGCCGCGCGCGGCCTCAGCGACATTTCGATCCGCAACCTCTTCATCATCCCGACGGTCCTGTTCCTGATCGTCTTCAACATCTTTCCGCTGGTCTATTCGCTCGGCTATTCCTTCACCGATTTTCGGGCGTCGACCAACGCGCCGGCAAATTTCGTCGGGCTGCAGAACTATCGCGACCTGCTCAACGACCCCTATGTCTGGTCCAATTTCGCCACCACCGCGAAATACGTCATCATCTCGGTCGTTGGCCAGCTGGTCGTCGGCTTCGGCGTCGCCATGCTGCTTAACCGCGACATTCCGCTCAAAGGTCTGCTGACGACGCTTCTGCTTTTGCCGATGATGCTGTCGATGGCGGTCGTCGGCCTGTTCTGGAAACTGCTCTACGATCCGTCTTTCGGCATCATCAACTATGCGCTCGGCCTCGGCACCTTCGAATGGCTGTCGGATCCGAAAATGGCGCTCTATGCGGTTGCGCTGACCGACATCTGGATGTGGTCGCCCTTCGTCATGCTTTTGTCGTTGGCCGGCCTCTCGGCGGTTCCGAAACATCTCTACGAAGCGGCGGCGATCGACAGGGCCGGGTCGTTCTACACCTTCTTTCGCATCACGCTGCCACTGGTCGCGCCGATCCTGATGATCGCCGTCATTTTCCGCACCATGGAAGCATTCAAGACCTTCGATCTCGCCTACATCCTGACCAGCCAGCCGACGGCCGAACTGATCTCGATCCGGCTTTACAAGATGGCGTTCCAGGAATGGCAGACCGGGCGCTCCTGCGCACTCGCCTACATCGTGCTGATCATGGTGCTGGCGATCACCAACATCTACGTCAAATACCTCAACAAGGTGAAGGAGCGCTGAGATGGCTGCCGTCCGCACTTCTTCCGAAATCGGCTTCAACCGTGTCGCCATCGTCGCCGTTCTGTTGGTGACGATCATCTTCCTGGCGCCGATCTACTGGATTGCCTCGACGGCATTCAAGCCGCGCAATCTCGCCACCACCATCCCGCCGACGGTCGTCTTCCAGCCGGAAATATCGCCTTTCGTCAAGCTGTTCACCAAGCGTTCGCAGATGCGCAACCCGGCGTCGCCCGAGGAGTATGCAGCCGCCCCCTGGTGGGAGCGCGTCGTCTTCGACGGTGGTGAAAAGATCGTGCGTGATGGCAAGGGCCAGGTGCAATGGTCGGGATATCCGAGCCGTTTCCTGAACTCGCTAATCATCGCCATCACCTCAACTGTGCTGGCGGTCGGCATGGGCACGTTCACCGCCTATGGTTTCTCGCGTTTCAAGGTGAAGGGCGAGGCGGACCTGCTCTTCTTCATCCTGTCGACCCGCATGCTGCCGCCGGTCGTGGTGGCGATCCCGATGTTCCTGATGTACCGGGCGGTCGGCCTGAATGATTCCCATGTCGGCCTGATCATCCTCTATACCGCCTTCAACCTGTCGTTCTCGGTGTGGCTGATGAAGGGCTTCATGGACGAGATACCGAAAGAGTATGAAGAGGCAGCCCTCGTCGACGGCTACACGCGCATGGAGGCTTTCTTCAAGATCGTGCTGCCGGAGGCCGCCACCGGCATCGCCGCCACCGCCGTGTTCTGCTTCATCACCGCGTGGAACGAATATGCCTTCGCGCTGATCATGACCAGCCGCCGTGCCCAGACAGCGCCGCCGTTCATCCCCAGCCAGGTCGGCTCCGGCCTGCCGGACTGGACGGTGATTGCCGCCGGAACCTTCCTGTTTCTGCTGCCGGTCGCGATCTTCACCTTCCTGCTCCGCAACCATCTGCTGCGCGGCATGTCCTTCGGAGCAATCCGCAAATGAGCTTTCGTGCCATCAATCAGAAATATCTGGAGCCCGGTTCGCAGGTGCTGATGGTGCTTGGCATCATCGCGCTCTGCCAGCCTTGGAACCTGGCGTTGCACACCTATGGCCTAACCATCATCCTGATCGGGCTGATCGGCTTCAACATCACCTCGAAGATCGCGCCTGAGGAGAAGGCCGGCACCGGACAGATGCGAAATCCGGGAGCACAGCATTGACCCAGATCGAGCTTCGCGGCGTCCAGAAATTTTTCGGCGCCGTCCAGGTCATCAAGGACCTCAACCTGAAGATCAACGACAACGAGTTCATCGTTCTGCTCGGCCAATCGGGCTGCGGCAAGACGACGACGCTGCGTGCCATCGCCGGACTGGAAACGATCGATGAGGGCGACATCCTCATCGACGGCAAACCGATCCAGCATCTGAAGGCCGCCGACCGCGACATCGCCATGGTCTTCCAGTCGTTCTCGCTCTACCCGCATATGAGCGTCTACGAGAATATCGCCTTCCCCTTGCGCGCCACGCGCAAGAGCAAGGCGGAGATCGACTCGGAGGTGCGCTCGGTCGCCAAGACGCTGCAGATCCTGGACCTGCTCGACAAGAAGCCGTCGGCGCTTTCGGGGGGCGACATGCAGCGCGTCGCTATCGGTCGAGCCCTGGTGCGGCGGCCGAAGGCGATGCTGATGGACGAACCGATCGGCGCGCTCGACGCCAAGCTGCGCGAAGAAATGCGGGCGGAGATCAAGCGCCTGCACATCAAGCAGGGCTCGACTACCATCTATGTCACGCACGACCAGATCGAGGCGATGAGCCTCGCCGACCGTATCGTCATCATGCATGAAGGCGTGCTGCAGCAGGTAGGCTCGCCGGACGAGGTCTATTCGCACCCGGCAAACCTGTTCGTGGCGCAATTCGTCGGCAGTCCGGTGATGAATGTCGCCGATGCCGAGGTGGCGGAGACTGCATCCTCGGTCTCGGTAACGGTCGGCGGGGCTGCCGCCGGTTTCGAGTTTCCGCGGGCGCTGCTGTCGAAGCTCAATGGCCATGCCGGCGGCCAGTTGGCGCTCGGCATCCGGCCGGAAGGCGTCCTCATCCGCCGCGATGCCGCCGAGGGGTTCCTGCAGGTCGAGACGCAGATTGTCGAGCCGCTCGGCTCCTTTGACATTGTCGACCTCAAGGTCGGCTCCAAGATGCTGCGCGCGCGCACCAAGAGCGGGTTCGTCAGCGGTCCCGGCGAGAAGGTGTTCGCCAGGATCGATCCGGCCCAGGCGCATTTCTTCGACACGGCAAGCGGCAAGTCGCTGGAAGTGAGATTGTGATGGCCCATATCCAGCTGAAAAACATCTCGAAGACCTTCGGCAACCACACCGCCTTGACCGGGCTCGATCTGGACATCGCCGATGGCGAGTTCTTCGTACTGCTGGGCGAAACGGGTGCCGGCAAGACGACCACTCTGCGGCTGATCGCCGGCCTGGAGAAGCCGAGCGAAGGCCAGGTCTTCATCGACGGTGTCGATGTGGCCGACTGGGGTGCGGCTGAGCGTGACGTGGCGCTGGTGCTGCAGCAATACTCGCTCTATCCGCGCTACACGGTGCGCGAAAATCTCGAATTCCCGCTGAAGCCGAAGATCCGCCGGCTGCCCGACGCCGAGATCAAGGATCGCGTCGACCGTGCCGCCCGCACGCTGCGGATCGAGCATCTGCTCGACCGCAAGACCGACAAGCTGTCAGGCGGCGAGATGCAGCGCGTCTCCATCGGCCGCGCCATCGTGCGCAAGCCGCGCGTGTTCCTGATGGACGAGCCGCTGTCGGCGCTGGACGCCAAGCTGCGCGAGGCGTTGCGCACGGAACTGAAGAACCTGCAGATGCAACTCGGCGCCACCTTCCTGTTCGTCACCCATGACCAGATCGAGGCGATGTCGATGGGCGACAAAGTCGGCGTGCTCAACCATGGCCGCATCGTGCAGACGGGTACGCCGCACGAGATCTACAACAATCCGCGCGATACCTATGTGGCGAGCTTCGTCGGCTCGCCGCCGATGAACCTCATCGACGGAAGGCTTGTGAACGGCCGTGCGGTGATGGCGCCGCTGAATTTTGAACTGCCTTTTTCGGGGGGTGCCAAGACTTCTTGGGGGCTAAAGGCGGGTGCGGCGACCGACGGTCGCCCGCTCGTCTTCGGTGTTCGTCCCGAGGACGTTTATCTCGAGAGCGGCGCACCGGTCGAAGCGCGCGTCCATGACGTCGAGAACCATGGCGTCGAAAAGATCCTGACGCTGCGGGTTGGCGACGCCACCTTGCGCGCCACCGTGCCGGCCAGGACCGATGTCGCGATCGAGCAATCGGTGCGCTTTGCCTGGAACCCGGACAAGGTGGTGCTGTTCGACAAGGGCAGCGGCGTCAGCTTGCGGCACGCTGTGTGAACTCCAGCTGAAGCAGGCGTGGAGGTCGGCTCAGCCGGCCTGGCGGATAGCAGCCTGTTCCTCGGCGCGAAGGTGGCTGGGCGCCGAGCCGATGACTCGCTTGAAGGCGCGGCTGAAGGCGGCATCCGATTCATAACCGAGACGCGCGGCAACGACGGAGATTTTCATCCGGTCGCGGATCAGCCACTGTCTCGCCTGATGCATCCTGACCTGGGTGACATATTTTGCCGGCGTTTCTCCAACGATGGTGGCGAAGCGCTCCGCAAATCCCGATCGCGAGGCGCCCATCATCCGGGCCAGGGACTCAACCGTCCAGTCGTGGTTCGGCTCGAGATGGATGGCAGCCAGCACGCGGCCGATTTCGCGGTCCCTGACCGCGGCGATCCAGCCGGACGAGTCGCCACAGCCGCGCTCGACCCATGAGCGTATGACGGTGGCGGCAAGCACGTCAGCCAGCCGCGCCAGGATGCCGCCGGAGCCGACGCGCTCCATCGTCACTTCACGCGCCATCGATTCCAGGAGATGCGGAATGCCGGGCTCGTAGGCTCCCAACTCATGCGTGCGCATTACATCCGGCATCATGCCGAGCAGGGGATGCAAGCCGTCAAGATTGAAGTACATGCTGGCGCAAAACAGCAAGGTTCCCGGCCGGCAACATTCCGACATGCCTTCGTTCGACATGCAGTAGACGTCCTTGCAGACCTCCTCGACTTCGTAGCCGTGGATCGGCCAGGCCTGGGCGCCGGGCTCACTGGCCAGCACGTGCGCCGCACCGCGCGGCAGCAGCACCGCGTCGCCAGCATTGAGCTCCACCCATTCACCGGACGGCTGCTTCAGCCAGCAACCTTTGCGGCCGATGAAATGAAACCGCGCCGCTGGCTGGGCTGGGAACTGGATACCCCAGGGCTCCTTCAGTTCGAAGCGGCCATATTCGACGCCATCTAGCCGCAAGCCGCGCAAGATGTCTGTCAGCGGGTCGCCGGTGATGGGAATTTTGGACGAATGATCAAGCATGATGGGGTTTCTAGCATGGAAACTCCAAGCGGTCACTCCCTATGTTGCATTGCAGTCAAATGCTGCGCTGCAAACAACTCGGAGACTGACCATGGCCGAACCCGCGACAGGCGTCGTCGACGCTGCTCTTCTGAACCCCACAGACTCCGACGAACGAACCGAACCGGCCTGGGGTGCCGTGGTCTCGCTGGCACTTGGGGTGTTTGGTCTGGTGACGGCTGAATTTCTGCCCGCCAGCCTGTTGACGCCGATGGCGCGCGATCTGGGCGTCAGCGAAGGCGTGGCCGGACAGGCGGTGACCGCGACCGCGATCGTTGGCGCCATTGCCGCACCCACCATGGCGATCATTACCAGGCGTATGGACCGCAGGCTGGTGATGTGGATGCTGACGGTGTTCCTGATCCTGTCCAATCTCCTGGCCACCTTTGCCTCATCGCTCACCATGCTTCTGCTCGCCCGCGTCGCGCTCGGCGTCGCGCTCGGTGGCTTCTGGGCGATGTCGGCCGCCATGGCGCTGCGGCTGGTGCCGATGCGGCTGATGCCGCGCGCCATGTCGATCATCCTGACCGGCGTTTCGTTGGCGACCGTCTGCGCGGCGCCGGTCGGCGCCTATGTCGGCGACATCTGGGGCTGGCGCACGGCCTTCATGATCGCGACCGTCGTTGCCGCCCTGGCGCTGCTGGTGCAGTTGGCCACCATTCCGAAGCTGCCGCCGGTGGGTGTGGCGAGCTTCCGCACCTTGCTGGAGGTGCTGGAGCGCCCCTCCATCAGGATCGCACTGCTCGTCGTGCTGCTGGTCGCCTCGGGACACTTTGCCGGCTTCACCTATGTCCGTCCCTTCCTCGAGAAGGTCCCCGTGCTCAGCATCGAGACGATCTCGCTGGTGCTGCTGGCCTACGGTATTGGCGGCTTCTTCGGCAATGTCGCCGGCGGCATCCTGGCCGAACGCAGCGTCAAGGCAGCCGTCGCTCTGGCGCCCTTGCTGATTGCACTTGCCGCCGCCTCGATGCTGGTTTTTGGAGCTTCGCCCATGGTCGCCGCCGCCGCCGTTGCGATCTGGGGCTTTGCCTTCGGCGCGGTTCCGGTCGGGCTGCAGAGCTGGCTGGTAAGGGCCGCGCCCGATCAGGCTGAAAGCGCCGGCGGACTGATGGTGGCGACCTTCCAGGTGGCGATTGCGCTCGGCGCTGTCTTCGGTGGCCTGCTGGTCGATCATGCCGGCGTCGCCAGCGCCTTCGCCTATTGCGGCGCAGCGACGCTGCTGGCGGCCATCGTGGTGTTCCTGCGCGGCCCGAAGCGGGCCGAGTAGCTTCTTATTGGCAGGACTAAGCTTCCCCGAGGCTGTGCATCGGCCCGACAACCATCACGGTTTTCGGGCCGACGCCGTTGTGATGGCGGTGACGAAGCCGCCCTCGACATGGACCGCCACTGGCCGGCTCAGACCGCGCGACCGTCGAAGTCGAAAACCGGCAAGGTGGACGGGTCCGGATCGGCGACACAGTGGAGATTGATGTAGGCACTGCGGTCACGGCCTTCGCGGACGTCCTCGGCGAAGGGGTGAATGCCGCAGCTGCGGCAGAAGCGGTGTGCTATCGCATGATTGCCGAATGTGTAGGTGCCGAGATCGTCGCCCCAGGCTAGGACCTGCAAGGTCTCGTGCGGGATGGCGCACAACAGGGCGCCCTTGCGCGAGCAGATAGAGCAATTGCATCGTACGGCGCCGGTCAGTTCGGCTTCGAACTCGAAGGCGACCTTGCCGCAGTGACAGCTGCCTTTGTAGAGCATCGGATTTTTCCTCGCATTCGACGGGGTGCAAAACGGCCTGCGCCGGGTTAAGTCTCGGCAAGCCACGCCGCGCCGCTACCCCAAGGACGTTCAAAGCGTCCGGAGTCCGACACCGAAATGCATTCAGTCCGGGATCATCTGGAAATCATCCTCGCGCGCCTTGCCGCCCGTGCCGGTGAAGAGCGCGTGTTCACGAAGCTCTATGCCGAGGCCGCACGGGCCGCGGCTGATGCCAGCGATGCCCGCAAGCGGGCAGGTGTGACGCTCGGACCGCTCGACGGCACCATTGTCTCGATCAAGGATTTGTTCGATATCGCCGGCGAGGCGACCACGGCTGGCTCGCTGATGCTCAAGACCGCCGCACCTGCGCTACGCGATGCCGCGATTGTCGGCCGGCTGCGGCAGGCTGGCGCGGTCATCATCGGCAAGACCAACATGACCGAATTCGCCTTCACCGCGATCGGTGACAACCAGCATTTTGGCACGCCCGGCAATGCCGTCGACGCTAGCCGTATTCCCGGTGGTTCCTCCTCGGGCGCGGGCGTTTCCGTCGGCGAAGGGACGAGCGAGATATCGATCGGTTCCGACACCGGCGGCTCGATTCGCATTCCGGCGTCGCTCAACGGTGTCGTCGGTTTCAAGCCGACAGCGCGGCGTGTACCGCTGACTGGTGCCTTCCCGTTGTCCGCCACGCTGGACTCGATCGGGCCGCTGGCTCAAACCGTCGCTCAGTGTGCGGCTGCCGACGCCATGATGGCCGGCGAGGTGCCGACCGCGCTGGCGCCGATTGCCCTCGCAGGGCTTCGAATTGGCATCCCGCGTGGCATCCTTTTCGAAGAGACGGAAGGCGCGGTGGTGACCGCGTTCGACCAATGCCTTGGCAAGATCGAGCAGACAGGCGCGCGGGTCGCGGACCTGTCGATCGACGATCTGCTTGGAGAGATGCGCGCGGCCACCAAGCGCGGCTCGATAGCAGCGATGGAAGGCGCCGAAATCCATGCCGACTGGCTGGCGACAGGGGCATCGGTGCCGGTCGACCCACATGTCAGCGGGCCTTTGGCGCGGGCGGCAATGCTGCCGACCCCGGTCTACATCAGGGCAATGCGCCGTCGTGCAGCACTCGCCGCCGCCATGGACGAGCGGCTGGCATCGGTCGATGTGCTGGCCTTGCCGACCACACCGGTGATGGCGCCGACCATCGTTTCGATGACCGAGGATGCCGAGCTGCGTGACCATACCGAAGGACTGCTGCTGCGCAACACACAGGTCGCCAACCAGTTCGACCTTTGTGCGATTTCGCTGCCGATGCCAGGCTCGGCGCTGCCTGCCGGATTGATGCTGGTGGCGCGCAACGGGCATGACCGGCGCCTGCTGCGGATTGCTGCTGAAATTGAGACGCTGCTTGGCTCGTGACCGGGCTGGACTGACTATCAGGGCGACGAACAGTGCTTGCGTTCGCTATCCTTGGCGGCCCGTACGATGCGGGTCGCGACCAGCCAGGGGAGGGTGTATTCCTTGCCGGTGATGGTCTGGGTGCGGTGCTCGATCGATCCCCTGACAACGATCTTTCCGGCATAAAGCGCGTCGGAAAGATCCGTTATCGCCTTGTCGGCCTGCGGCAATCCGCTGGGGTCGATCGACACGCCCTTGATGATCGTGCCGGTGCCAAGGTCAAGCGCGCTGTTCGATGGGCACGGCGCCTTGAAGCAGCGCAGCCCGTTGTCGCAATAGACGTAGCTGCTCTGGGCCTCCGCAAATGACGGCAAGGCGCAGAGCGAAGACGCGGCAACAGTCAGACATTTGAGGCGAAAGCCGAACATGGTTCTCAACGTTGCGGAGAATTGGGGCGAAACCGCGATGCTTTAGCTATCGGCCGGAAACCGCCGCCGGTAGTGATCGACCACTTCGGGATTGCGCAGGTTGACCGGCAGTTTGCCCGCCAGCACGAGCAGGGCCTCGCCCGCCGCGCCGATGCCCATGCGCATCATCGATTCCTCGGTGATGCCGGCCATGTGCGGGGTGATGATGACATTGTCGAAGCCGAAATAGGGATGATTTGACGGCAGCGGCTGCGTCGAAAACACATCGAGCGCGGCACCGCCTATACGACGTTTCCGCAAGGCTTCGATCAGAGCGTCGTCGTCGACGACCGGTCCGCGCGAGACGTTGATCAGCAACGCATGCGGTTTCATGCGGGCGATCCGCTCGCGGTTGATCAGGCCGCGCGTCTCCGGTGTCAGCGGACAGCACAGAACGATGATGTCGCTCTGCTCGACCAGGGCGTCGATCGACAGGAAGCCGACCTTCTCCGGCGCCGGCTGCATGCTGCGCGTCGTTGCCACCACCCTTAGGTCGAAGCCGTGCGCGGCGATATGGCCGACAGCCTGGCCGACGGCGCCGAGGCCGACGATGCCGATCGTCTTGCTGGCAAGCTCGCTGTTGGCGTTGGCATGCTCGCGGCCGGCGAGCCAGCCTTTTGCCCGCAGGTCACGATCGACGACGCGGAAGTTGCGAAGCAGGGCGAGCGCCGCGAACATGACGTGTTCCGCCACCGAGCGCGCGTTGACGGCCGGCACGTTCGCCACCAGCACGCCGGCGGCGGTCGCAGCTTCCATCGGGATCATGTCGAGCCCGGCGCCATGGCGGATCGCCGCTCGCAGCTTCCAGGCACCCTCGAACAGCGCCGGCGGCAGCGGCGCGCGGACGATGACGATGTCGGCATTCCTCGCCTCGGCGGCCAGCGTGGCCGGATCGATGGCGGAAGCGACGATGAGTTCGCCGGCGCCGGCCAGCATGGCCGAGGCGCGCGGGTGTAGCGGGTGTGTCGTAAGGATACGGGCCATGTCGGTCAGGCTTTTTCGAGCGCCGGGCTTTGCGGTTCCTCGCCATGGCCCTCGATCAGGCCCTTCCAGTAGCTCTCGGCACCCTGCAGGTGAGCGCTCATCAGCGCCTGGGCGAGATTGCCGTCGCGGCGCAGCAGCGCCTCATAGATCTGGATGTGCTCGGCATGCGAGCGCACATTGCGCTCCGGGTCGTTGAAATAGATGGGCAGGCGCTGTTCGCCCATCATGTAATAGACGCTGCAGACATTGTGGAAGACGCTGTTTTTGGTGGCGCGTACGATCTCGAGGTGGAATTCGCGGTCCTCCCTAGCCAGGCCTTCGCCCGCCGCGATGCGCTCTTCCGAAGCTTTCAGGATTTCGCGCAGCCGCTCGAAATTCTCCTCGGTGGCGCGCGAACAGGCAAGCTCGGCGGCCTTGATCTCGTGGATCTTGCGCAGTTCGACCGTCTCGTAGATCTGGATCGGATCGAGCGGCAGGCCCGCGCGGGCAAAAAGCGCCATCGCCTCGACGCTGGCCTGCTTGGTGTCGATGTAGATGCCGGACTTGGCGCGGCGCTCGACGATGCGCATGGCCTCGAGGATGGCGAGCGCCTCGCGGATCTGGCCGCGGCTGACGCCGAAATGCTCCGCCAGTTCGCGCTCCGATGGCGTTCGGCCGGTTTCCTTGTCCGAATGGGAGAACAGGTAGGCGGCGAGTTCCGCGAGAAGGTTCTTTTCTTTCATCGTCAACCGCGTTGCGCGTGCGCCTCCAGGAACCGCTCCGAAATGGTGAATCCCAGACCCGGCTTTTCGGGGATCGCTATCATACCGTCCTTGGCTTCGACAGTCTCTTCGATCAGATCGTGGATCATCGGGTTGGCGCCAAGCGAGTATTCGACGGTGAAACTCGACGGGGAGGCGGCGCAGACATGCAGCCCAGCGAAGAAACAGGGCGCGCCGGCCCACAGATGCGGCGCAAAGCGCAGGTTGAAGGCGCTGGCTATGGTGCCGATCTTCATCGCCTCGCTGATGCCGCCGCAGAAGGCCGGATCGGGCTGGAAGATGTCGGCCGCCTTGAGCACGGCGAGGTCGCGGAAGGCGTAGCGTGTCGCCTCGCTTTCGCCGGTGGCGATCGGGACGGCGCCCGATGCCCGCACTTCAGCCATGCCGGGCTTGTCGTCGGCGACAACAGGCTCCTCGAACCAGGCGAGATCGAGGTCGCTGACGAGGTGGATGAAGCGCTTGGCTTCCGCCACCGTATAGGTGCCGTGCGCGTCGACCATCAGCTCGACATCGGGGCCAAGCGCCTGCCGTGCGGCACGGACTCGCGCGGCGGAAATGTGTGCCGCGCCGTCCATGGCGCCGACCCGCATCTTCAGTGCCTTGAAGCCACCCTGGGCGATATAGGATTTCAACTGCTCGCCGATGGCGTCGGCGGCCGCCCAGCCGCCGGAGGCATAGGCCGGCATGCGATCCAGCTTGCGGCCACCCAGCAGCCGCCAGACCGGAACCCCAAGCGATTTGCCGAGAATGTCCCACAGCGCGATGTCGACGGCGCTGATGGCGGCGATGCTCATGCCGCGCCGCGCCAGCTGCGGCATAGCGTGGCCGGCGCGCGCGGCGCCGTCGTGGCGCACGCCATTGTAGAGCATCTCCCAGATGACGCCGATGTCGGCCGGATCGCGGCCGATCAGCTGCGGTCCGACCTCATGGTTCAGCATGTGAACAAGCGCGCCATAGCTGCCGGCGCTGCCTGCGGCGTTCTTGCCTTCGCCCCAGCCGACCAGCCCGTCATCGGTTTCGATGCGCAGGATGGCGGCGTCGAAGGTCGTCACCTGGCCGAAGTCGCTGCGGTGTTGCCGAGCGGCTTCGATCGGGATGCGGACCCACCAGGCTTGGACCGTCTTGACGCGCATATTCTTCCCCAGCCCTGCCGCCGGTCAGGGCGGAAGGGCAAATTCCCTAGAGGCAGTCGACTACTTGATCAGCGGCAGCAACGTTTCAGCGGTGATGCGCATCTGGTCGGTGTAGAATTTCTCCGTCAGCACGCTGGAGCCGTGGTCCTGGATGAACTTCAGCTGCTCGGGCGAGATATCGACCGGGTGGCGCTCGACCATGTCGGGATAGGGTGCGGCCGGCGTCCGGTCGACGGGCGCAACGAACTCGTTGGTCAACGCGCCGTCGTAACCGACCTCTCTCAGCGTGGCGACGATCTTCGGCCAGTCGATCTGGCCGAGACCGGCGGCAAAGCGGTTGTTGTCGGCGACATGGAAGTCGAACAGGCGCTTGCCAACCTGGCGGATCGCGTCGTGAACGTTAAACTCCTCCATGTGGATATGGTACGCGTCGAGGCAGACACCGCATTCGGGGCTGACCGCGTCGGCCAGCGCGAGCGCCTGGGCGCCGCGATTGAACAGGTAGGTTTCGAAGCGGTTGAGCGGTTCGACCGCAATCTTGACGCCGACTTTCTTGGCGTGGGTGAAGCATTCACGGGTCGCGTCGACAACCCACTTCCATTCCTCTTCCTCGGTGCCATCGGGCACGACCTTGCCGACTGTCGCCGGAACCAGCGTGATGATCTCGCCGTCGAGTTCGCTGACCATCGTCAGCACGTCCTTGACATACTGAACGGAGCGCTCGCGCTGGCCCTGGTTCCTGGCGGCGAGGTTGCGTTCGCCCAGCATCAAGGTCACCGCGCCCCAGCAGCGGATGCCATGCTCCTTCAGCAGCGCCCGTGTCTCCTTGGTCTTGTATTGCTCGGGCTCGCCGGAAATCTCGATCGACTCATAGCCGAATTTCTTGATGCGCTTGAGCGTCGTCTCCAGGGGCTCCGCGCGCATCCAGTTGTGCGTCGAAAGATGCATCGTCTGTCCTTCCCAAAAATCGCCTGCAACATGCATCGCCGAAGGCGACGCAAGGGCTCCTCCCCAAGGCATCCCCAGCCTTTTCTCGCAAACTGGTTCGACCAATTGGGCCTGAAGGGAGGTCTACAGCAAATTCTTCTGGACGGCAAGAAGCGCGGGAAGGCAACTTCCGATACGGATTACTTCATTGATTGTATTGATGTATATGCCTGCGTTTCGCCTATCCAAAGGACTCCGGCGGTGCATTGCGAGGCTTGACCAAATTCCCTCATTTGGTAATACCAGAATTGCGGCGTACACGATGCGCCCGACGTGAAGAGACCAAAGTGGGCTGGCCCTGCTTCCAATCGGCGCTATGCTCGGTCGCGATTAAAATGAGGGAGGATGCCGATGCCGACGACAATGAAGGGCCCTGGACTGTTTCTGGCGCAGTTCGCGGGCGATGCCGCGCCGTTCAATTCACTGGCGTCGATCACCAAATGGGCGGCCGGTCTCGGCTACAAGGGCGTGCAGATCCCGACCTGGGACGCGCGGCTGTTCGATCTCAAGAAGGCGGCCTCTTCCAAGACCTATTGCGACGAAGTTAAGGGCATCTGCGCGGACGCCGGCGTCGAGATCACCGAACTGTCGACGCATCTGCAGGGGCAATTGGTGGCGGTGCATCCGGCCTATGATGCGCAGTTCGACGGTTTTGCGCCGGCTTCGGTGCACAACAATTCGAAAGCGCGGCAGGAATGGGCGGTCGAACAGATGACATTCGGCGCCAAGGCGTCGAAGAACCTCGGCCTCAAGGCCTCGGTGAGCTTCTCCGGAGCGTTGGCCTTTCCTTACTTCTACCCCTGGCCGCAGCGGCCGGCCGGGCTGATCGAGGAAGCCTTCGCCGAACTCGGCAAGCGCTGGAAGCCGATTCTCGATGTCTATGAGGACAATGGCGTCGATGTCGGCTACGAGATCCATCCGGGCGAGGACGTGTTCGACGGTGCGACCTTCGAGATGTTCCTCGACGCGGTCGGCGGCCACGGACGCTGCAACATCAATTACGATCCGTCGCACTTCCTGCTGCAGCAACTCGACTATCTCGAATTCATCGACATCTATCACGAGCGCATCAAGGCGTTCCACGTCAAGGACGCCGAGTTCAATCCGACCGGCCGGCAAGGCGTTTATTCCGGCTATCAGAGCTGGACCAACCGCGCCGGCCGCTTCCGTTCGCTGGGCGACGGGCAGGTGGATTTCGGCGGCATTTTCTCCAAGCTGACGCAATACAATTATGATTCCTGGGCGGTGCTAGAGTGGGAGTGCTGTCTTAAACATCCCGAGGACGGCGCGGCCGAGGGCGCACCCTTCATCCAGCATCACATCATCCGGGTGACGGAGAAGGCATTCGACGATTTCGCCGGCGGCGCTACGGACAAGAAAGTGCTGCGCGGCATGATGGGAATTTAGCGCGGCTTACCCTCCCCCTTGAGGGGAGGGTGGCCCGAAGGGCCGGGTGGGGTCGGTTCATGCCGAGCTCTACGCCCGGCAACCCCACCCGATCCGCTGCGCGGATCGACCTCCCCTCAAGGGGGAGGTGAGCAACACGAGGGAGAAAAACATGGTCGGCGCATCGAAGTCGGAAACGGGAGGCGGCCCGATCCGCTATGGCATGGTCGGCGGCGGGCAAGGCGCCTTCATCGGCGCGGTACACCGGATCGCGGCGCGCCTGGACAACGACTTCGTGCTGGTCGCCGGCGCTTTGTCATCCGACCCGGCGCGTGCCAGGGCCTCGGCCGCCGAACTCGGGCTCGATCCTGATCGCAGCTACGCGTCCTATGCCGACATGGCCAAGGCCGAGGCGAAGCGGCTCGACGGCATCGAGGCGGTGGCCATCGTGACCCCCAACAATGTGCACGTGCCGGCGGCCAAGGCCTTCCTCGAGGCCGGCATTCACGTCATCTGCGACAAGCCGCTGGCGACGACGCTAGCCGAGGCCAAGAAGCTGGCCGCGGTGGTCGAGAAGACCGGCAAGGTGTTTGTCCTTACTCACAACTACACCGCCTATCCGATGGTGCGGCAGGCGCGCGAGATGGTCGCCAAGGGCCTGCTCGGCGACATCCGCATCGTGCAGTCCGAATATCCGCAGGACTGGCTGACCGAGGACCTGGCGGCGACAGGCCAGAAGCAGGCGGCGTGGCGCGGCGACCCGAAGCAGGCAGGCGCCGGTGGTGCGCTGGGCGATATCGGCACGCATGCCTACAATCTTGCCCGCTTCGTCTCCGGGCTGGAGCTGGATTCGCTTTCGGCCGATCTCGACGCCTTCGTGCCGGGCCGGCTGCTCGATGACAATGTCAACGTCATGCTGCGCTTCAAACCGGCCGGCAAGACGCACCCGGCCAAGGGCATGATCTGGGCCAGCCAGGTGGCGCCCGGCCATGAGAATGGATTGAAGCTGCGCATCTATGGCTCGAAGGGCGGGCTGGAATGGGTGCAGGCCGATCCGAATTATCTCTGGTATACGCCGTTCGGCCAACCCAAGCAATTGATCACCCGCAATGGCGCCGGTGCACTGCCGGTGGCAGGCCGTGTCAGTCGCGTGCCGTCAGGTCATCCCGAGGGCTATCTCGAAGGTTTCGCCAACATCTACCAGGAGGCCGCGCGTGCCATCCGCGCGGCACGCCGCAAGGGCGGCAAGCCGGCAAAAGATGTCGTCTTCCCGACCATTCATGACGGCGTCGAAGGCATGGCTTTCATCGAGGCCTGTGTGAGGTCGTCGAAGAAGAATGGAGCCTGGACGAAGCTCTAAAATAAAAAATCCGGGGAGATCCAAGGGGAGGGGGCGTCGATGAAAATCGGCATGTGCATGTTCTTGTGGACGACGGCCGTGTCGAAGAAACACGAGCCGTTGCTCAGGGATATCAAGGCAACCGGCTTCGATGGCGTCGAAATACCGATCTTCGTCGGCACGCCGGACGACTTTAAAAAGCTCGGCGAACTGCTCGACCGCATCGGGCTGGAGCGGACCGCGGTTTCAGCGATGGGGGATCCGGCGATGAACCTGATCGCGGCTGAGGCGGCAACGCGCAAGGCCGGCATCCACTACATGAAATGGGCTATCGATTGTGCCCAGGCGCTTGGCGCCAGCACGCTGAGCGGCCCGCTGCATTCGACGCTCGGTGCCTTTTCCGGCTCCGGGCCGACGGCCGCCGAGAAGAAGCGCTCGGTCGCCTCGCAACGCGCGATCGGCGACCATGCCGGCAATAAGGGCGTCACCATCGGACTCGAGGCACTCAATCGCTTCGAATGCTATCTCCTCAACACGATGGCTGACCTGTCGGAGCATATCGACGCCATCGACCGGCCGCATATCAAGGCGATGTACGACACCTTCCACGCCAATATCGAGGAGGCCGACCCGATCGGCGCCTACACAAAACACCGCCGGAATGTCGTGCATATCCATATTTCGGAGAATGACCGCGGCGTGCCGGGGCGCGGCCACCTTCCGTGGAAAGAAACATTCTCGGCCATCCGCAAGAGCGGCTATGACGACTGGCTGACGATCGAGGCGTTCGGGCGCTCGCTCAAGGATTTGGCGGCGGCGACCAAGGTGTGGCGCGATTTTTCCGAGAGCCCGGAGGCGGTTTACCGAGACGGGTATAGGCATATCAGGAACGGGTGGAAGAAGGCGGCGTAGGCGCCTTCCTTATATGGGACTGAGCAAAGCCGCCCAACACCTGCCGCCGCGTTCCTTCACACCCCCCTCTGTCCTGCCG
>NZ_JAMYLA010000016.1:0-133540 GCF_040317725.1 Mesorhizobium sp. M1396
AGTGCATCCTCCAAAGAATCAGATGCTCTCGACAGATTCAGCTCCCAAACCCCTTGTCACGCGTTAACTCACCCGATTGCCCTGCCATGGACCGGCACGGTGAGTGACACGGGCAGCTGGTTTTTGTAACGTCACATCGACTATGAGGTGTAGCGGAAAGGAAAGTCCGATCCATTCGACCGTTCTGAAAATCGAAAAGTCCTGGATAGACGCGCAACCCTGCGCAGGAAACAGCTGACACGACATGGCCGGGATCATCGAACCGACACCTCTCATCACGGTCATAACGCCGACCCACGATCGGCGCGAATCAGTGTTGCGCGCCGTGGAAAGCGTGCTTTCCCAGAGCATGCCAAGGCTCGAGCATATTGTCGTTGACGATGGCTCGACCGATGGAACCGAGGCGGCGCTCGCCCGCATTCAAGACCCGCGGCTGATCTATGTCGGCGCGAAATGGCGAGGCGCCAACGCCGCCAGGAATGCCGGCATCGAGCGAGCGCGGGCGCCCGTGGTGACGTTCCTCGATTCGGACGACGTCTACCTGCCGCACCGGCTTGAACGGACCCTGGCCTGCTTCGATGACAATCCGACACTTCAGGTGCTGATCAGCTCTTTTGTCTCCCTGAAGGGCAACCGCGCCACCAATTGCGTCAACCGCGACGCATTCGTGAGCCCGACGATGCTGGAACGAACGCTGGTCGCGCAGACGATCTTCATCGCCGGCTCCGCGATAACCGCCCGTCGCGAGGCCTTGCTGGGCATTGGCGGCTATGACAGCGACATCACCCGGATGCAGGATCGCGAATTGCTGCTGCGGCTTGCCCGCCGCCATGGCGCGCGTTTGTCCGAGGACATCGACTGGACGAAATACAATTCGGAAAACTCGATTTCGGGCCGCCGTAACGGCTATGTCGAAGCCTATGCGAACCTGATGGGCAAACATCCGCATATTGCCGACGCCTACCCGCATATTCCGCCCTACATGATCTCGCGGCAGATTATCGCCGATATCCTCCGAGGCCGGATACCTCAAGCATTTGAGGGCTACATGGCCAATCGCTCGTCGACAGCGCTCGGCTACTCGTTGCCGGAGCTACTGCACGGCTATGTCCATGGCCGGCGCTGGCGCCGCGATCTCTACAACGAGTTCCGCGACAAGTTTGGCGCCCGACCGGCCTGATTGCATGTCGCCCAAAAGTGTCCAGCGGTTTTGGGACAACGACATGCACGACAAGTCACGGCAAGCTCACCGGTCGAGTTCCGGAAAATACGGATCTGACAGGAACCGCCTGTCCCGCTCGCCTTGCAGACAGTCTATCGGCGTGGCCGCGTCGACGGGGACGATTCTCGCCTTGTTCTGAATGCCGCTTACTTCGAGGATCAGCTTGCGCCGGATGGCCGTCGAAAATTCGGCGGCCGCATAGATCGGCAGCACGAAGGAACCGGGGCCCCCGGTCACGCACTGCGCATAATACTGGTCGAGATGACTGAAGGTGGGCGATGGGCTGATCAGGATCGGCAGGCCATTGACGACGATGCCTTTTGCGGTCGCCGCATCGCGCGTCGCGGTGACCGGCGGCCCGATATTGTTCGGACCGTCACCGGAAATATCGATGACGCTGCGTTCGCCCTCGAAGGACGTGCGATCGAAAAGCTCGGTGCCGAAGGCCAGCGCACCGGAAATCGAGGTGCCGCGGAAGCTCCGGAACGGGCGGGCCGCAACCTTGTCGGCAAAGCTGTTGGCGCTCTCGGCGCTGTCGATGATCTGCCAGCCGATGACCGCGTCGTCGCGCACCGTGCCGGCCCATTCGAAATAGGTGAGCGCGATCCGGCCCGTGGGGCCGGCGCGAACAGCCTTGATGAAGTCGGGATGCCGCAGCGCCTCGACATAACCGGCGCGCTGCAGGGCGAACTCCTTCTCGTCCATCGATAGCGAGATGTCGACCGCCAGCACCAGCTCGACGTCGACGGCCAGCGCATCCGGCGGCGAGGCGGCGGCCTGGGCGCAGGCAAGACAGGCAAGCAGGCGCAGAGCATCAAGCATGGCCGTGGCCAGGGTTGTTTCTCCCGACAAGCTTGCTGCGCGATCACGGCAAAATAAAGCTTTGCACCCCTCGCCTGGATATCAGCTTACTTTCTCGCGGCGAGCGACGGCAGGCGGCGGTTCGATCGCGCCGGCCCTGACGCGGGCGGGCTTCAGAGCTGGAGCGCCGGAATCCTTGACGATCGTCAACGCGCGAGGAAAGAACTGATTGTTGTGCTGGCCCTGCCCGATGTTGAGGATCGCAGTCCCAGGCAAACGCTTCTCGAGCATCGTCAGCACCCGCCGTAGCGACGGGCCGTCGAACGCATCCAGCGCTTCATCGATGATCACCCATTTCGGCCGCCGCAAGGCGAGCCTGGCGAAGGCCAGCGAGCGCTGTTCGTCATCGCCCAGCTCGTGGTCCCAGCGCCCGGCGCGGTCGAGTGACGACGACAGCCGTTCGAGACCGACCTCGGCGAGCACCGCCGAAATGTCGGCATCGCTCGCCGGCGCGGCTCCATTCGGATGATCAAGCACCTCGCGCAACGTACCGACCGGGAAATAGGGGACGCGCGGCACGAATATTGGGGATTCCCCCGCCGGCAGGCTGATCCGGCCGCCTCCCCATGGCCACAGGCCGGCAATGGCGCGGAAGAACAGCGTCTTGCCGGCGCCCCGCTCGCCGGTGATCATGACGCGCTCGCCGGGGCGGATTTCGACATGCTGGTCGGCCAGCCTGGTGCAGCCCTCCGGCGAGGCCACTTCGAGCTCCTCGAAAGTCAGGCTGCCATTGGCGTTTTCGCCGAAGGCGATGCGCCTCTCCGTGTCGTGCAGCACATCGGTTTCGTCGAGCGCGATCCGGAAGTCGGCGACGCGCATGAGCGTGGCGCGCCAATCGGCGATGCTGCCGATGTTGTTGATGAACCAGCGCAAGGACGAGTGAACCTGGTTGAAGGCGCCCACCGCCATCATCAGTCCGCCAAAGCTGATATCGCCTGAGAAATAGACCGGCGAGGCGACCAGGATGGGTGCCACGACCGTGATCCAGCCATAAGTGTCGGTCACCCAGGCCAGATTGATCTGGGCGCCGTAGATGCGCCGCATGGCGCCGAGCACCGTGCCGAGGTCGAGTTCGAGCCGTCGCCTGGCGTCGGCCTCGCCATGGTACAACGCAATGGCATCGACATTTTCGTTGACGCGCACCATCGAGGAGCGCAGCTCGGCTTCGCGCGTGTAGCGGTCGCTGTTCAGGCCGATGAGCGGGCGTCCGACCAGCCAGCTCAACCAGGAGGCGGTGCCGGCATAAAGGATGGCAGCCCAGACCATGTAGCCCGGTATGGCCAGCGCGGTCCCGCCGATGTGGAACACGAAGCCCGAGGACAGCTCCCACAGCACGCCGACGAAGGATACGAGCAGGATGAGCGACTGCAGCAGCCCGACACCGAGGTCGGTCGACAGGTCCGAGAGGTGCGCAGCATCCTGCTGCATGTGCTGGTCGGGATTGACGCCGATGGCGCCTGCATTGGCCAGCCGGAAGGCGCGCGCGGGCCTCGTCCACTGGTCGATCAGGTCCAGCGTCAGCGCCTGGCGCAGCCTGAGCCGGATCATCTGGTTGAGCCAGGTCTGGCCGACATTGAGCACCAGCAGCCCGCCAGCAATGGCCGCAAAGACGAGAAGCTGGTGCAGGAAGGCCGCCATGTCGCGGCGCGCGAGCGCATCGTAGAAAGGCTGATTCCAGCGGTTGAGGAGAATCTGGCCGATCGACGTTGCAATGATCACGGCCATGATGCCAACCGATGTCCAGAGCAACCACTTGCGAACCGGCGATCCCGCCAGCGCCCGCCTGATCGTCGCCACCTGATCGCTCAGGCTGCTGGCTTCAACCGCCACGGCAACCGGCTGAACGGTGGCGGCATAGTCCGGTTGATCAGCCATGGCCGGGGTCCTTGCGTTCAGTGCTGAAACCGGTTGGAGAGACTTGAAGGCATCCGTCGTTCAAATGGACTGCCAGATGCGCTGTCAAGATGCGCTGTCAGTCCACTTGCGACAGATAGGCAGGGAAACGACGCCAGGCACTCTTGCCGTGATCACGAAGCCGTCACCCGCGCAACCGATGGCTTGGCATCCCCGGGCTCATTTCGGCGGCCGAGCCGGGTTGCGCCATGCGGCGACAGCACCGGCACGAAGACGCGGCGCGAGGCGCGCTGGGCGACCGGCACGCCTTGATAGAGCCGCTTCTGTGCCTCGACGACGATGACCCCGGAAAAGATCGGCCATAGCCGCCGGCCGACGCGTTCCAGCACATTATGGAACCGCATCATGAAGCGCCGCCGCGACGGCGGAAAGAACAGCGCATCGGACCATGAGGCGGGCGTGAAATTCGCCTCGCGCAGCAGTTCGGTCAGCTGGCCGCGCGAGAAAGGCCGGCCATTGCCGAACGGCGTGTGCTCGAAGCGCGCCCAGACGCCGCGCCGGTTGGGCACGACGATGACGACCCGGCCCGCCGGCGACAGCACACGCCAGATCTCGTTCAGCGTCTCACGCGGGTTCTCGACATGTTCGAGCGAATGGACGAGCAGCATGCGGTCGATGCAGGAATCGACCAGCGGCAACTCCTCGTCGAAGACCAATGCCGTCGCCGTCGGCCCCGTCGCCGGCCACACCACCGCGCCCTGCGTTGCCGGCATGAAGGCGAAGACCCGCTCGGCATCGGCGCCGAAGCGCTCCAGCCAAGGCAAGGTGTAGCCGAGACCGACCAGCCGCTCGTTTGGCACGGCTGCCCATATCGACGACAACGCCATGGTGATCGAATGCTCGGCGAACCGGCCGAGCGTTGTCGAATAGAAGGAGCGAAGATCGACGATGTCCGAATGCATGGCAGGGATGTAGCCGTGATATCGTCGGGTTTCAACAAAAGGCCTTGATGACCGGATGACATCCGCGAGCCAGCGCCCTATGTCTGCGGCGATTCCCGCATCGGCCCGAAAATCGGTTTCGATTTCGGAAAGCACGATGCAGCAGATAAAAAGTGTCAGAGCGTCCTTTGTGCGTCCAACTGGACGCACAAAGGACGCTCTAACGGAGAGATGCGATGCCGGTCGAAATCGAACAGTTCATGTGCCGCACCGACAATTTTGGCGTGCTGGTGCATGACCCCAAAAGCGGCCAGACCGCGATCATCGACGCGCCCGAGGAAGCGCCGATCCTGGCCGCGCTCAAACGCACCGGCTGGACGCCGACGATGATCCTGACCACGCATCATCATGCCGACCACGTCGAGGCCAATCTGGCGCTGAAGCAGCGCTTCAAGCTGCGCATCGTCGGCCCGGAAGCGGAAAAAGCCAAGATCCCCGGCATCGACGAAACCGTCGAAGGCGGCTCGGTTCTTCACCTTGGTGATGAAAAGATCGAGGTGATCGCCACGCCCGGCCACACAGCCGGCCACGTTTCCTACTATTTGCCTGGATCGAAAGTGGCGTTCACCGCCGACACGCTGTTTGCGCTGGGGTGTGGGCGGCTGTTCGAATGCAAACCGCCGATCATGTATGATTCGCTGAAGAAACTGGCGGCGCTTCCGGCTGAAACGGTCGTCTATTGCGGCCACGAATACACGCTCTCCAACGCTCGTTTCGCGCTGACCGTCGACCCGACCAATTCGGCGCTGAAGGAACGCACCGCCAAGATCGAGGCGCTGCGCACCGCCGACAAGGCGACGCTGCCGACGACGATCGGCGAGGAACTGTCGACCAATCCCTTCCTGCGCTGGCACGATCCGGCGATCCGCAAGCATCTTGGGCTGGAGAAAGCCTCGGACGCCGAGGTCTTTGCCGAAATCCGCAAGCGCAAGGATAATTTCTAGAGCCCGGTGGTATCCTCGAAGCCATGACCAGCTCCGCCGAAATCATCGCGACGCTTGGCCTGAAACCGCATCCGGAAGGCGGCTGGTACGCCGAGACCTTTCGCGATGACGCCGGCGGTGCGCGCGGTCATTCGACCGCGATCTATTTCCTGCTGGAGCGGGATCAGGTTTCGGCCTGGCACCGGGTCAAGGACGCCGCCGAGGTCTGGCACTTCCATGCCGGCGCCCCGCTGGCGCTGGCGATGTGGGAAGAAAGCAGCGCCGTTGTCGAGCAGGTGCTCGGCATCGATCTCGCAGCCGGCGAGCGGCCGCAGATCGTCGTCCCGGCAGGCTGGTGGCAATCGGCGCGCAGCCTGGGCGAATGGACGCTGGTCGGCTGCACGGTCGCACCGGGTTTTGACTTCGCCGCCTTTGAGCTGGCAGCACCTGGCTGGCAGCCGAAACAACCCTAACGCAACAAGAACCCAAGCGTGATCGCGAGCTGGGCCGCGTAGTAGAGCACCCAGACGGCAAAGCGCATCCAGGCGCGGTGCGGCGAGATGGCGGCCACCAGGAATTTCTCCGTGGCGAGCAGACCGTCCGATGCCATGAACAACATGGCGCCGCCGATAATCCAGACGCTGCTTGTCGTCAGCGCCGAAACGCCCATCGCCAGGATCGCAGCGACATAGACGGCGATCGGAACGCGCAGGCCGGGGCCGACGCGTCGCCACAGCGCCGCCAGCATGACGATCGCAAACACCGCCATGGCCAGCGCGATCGCCCCACGCCACGATTCGGCGCCCAGCAATTCCAAGCCGCCGCCGCTGCGCAGGAACAGCACGACATAGACTATATGGGCGACGAGAAAGCTGGCCAGCCCGCCAAGAAAGGCCTTTTCGCCGTCGCGCGACAGGAAGGCGTCGCCAACGGCGCTGAGCGCGAGCGCGGCGACCAGCAGCAGCGGCCCGCCTTGCAGCGCCGCCAGCATGGCAAGCATCGCCACGGCAAGCGTCTTTGCCGCCGAGCGTGCGAGCGTCGGCGGCATGCCAAGCGTGAAGGCGTAGATCACCGCGGCCGCCAGCGAAAAGATCAGCGTCGCGTTGGCGTTGGCGTCAATGCCGCCCGGGAACGGCATCGTCATGCCCCGGCTCTGCTTTCGGATGCCCCGGCTCCGCTCTCGGTCACGGCGGGCTTGCGCAGGAACAGCGACTTTGCCGCCAAGGCCGCCCCGCCGGTGATGAGCACACAGGCGGCGACGATGCGCAGCGATGGCTCGGCGACACCGGCCGCGATCAGCACCAGCGTCGACAACAGCGGTGCGGCGTAGCTTGCGGCACCCAGTACCTGGATGTTGCCGCGTTTGACGCCGATGTCCCAGGCGTAGAAGGCAGCACCGACCGGCATCAGGCCAAGGCCGAGCACGGCCAGCCACTGCCCGGCGCCGTCAGGCAGAACCGTTTGTTCCAGCGCCAAGTGGCAGGCGAGCGACAGCACCGCGGTCGCGGCGCAGAACCAGGTGACGATGCTGGTCGGCACCGACGGAAAGCGCCGCGACAACAGCGAATAGGACGACCACAGCACGGCGCAGACGGCGGCCATGGCATAGCCGAAGGCGTAACGGGCGTCGAAGGCCAGCCCGCCGCCCTTGGTGACGATCAGCACGGTACCTGCAAGGCCGAGCAGCGCGCCGACGACATGGTTCCAGGCCAGGCGCTCGCCCGGCATCAGCGCCGAGCCAAGCACGATCAGCAAAGGCCACAGATAGGCGATCAGGCTCGCCTCCACCGCCGGCGCATTTCGCAGCGCGGTGAAGTAGAAGAAATGGTAGCCGAACAGGCCGGCAATGCCGATCAGCCAGACTTGGCGAGGGATTTTCTGGCCCTTGTCGGGCGCCGGCATGAACAGCCGCGCGACGAGCCCGACCCCGGTGCCGATCGAGAAGGTGATCGCCGACAGCAGAAACGGTGGCACCTGGCCCGACCTATCGGTGAGCAGCGCCAGCAGCGCCCACATGGCGACCGCCGAAAAACCGATCAGCGTTGCGCGCGCCATTCCGTCTCCAGTGGCGCGCGTATGGCGCCTGCCCTACTGTACTGCCTCGAAACGCCTGGCGCTGATGGTCAAGGTGCCGATCTGTGTGCCCACCGTGGCGTGGATCGGCGCATATACGCCGGTTTGGCCGAGCGATGCAAACGTCACCATCATGCGGCTGCGGTTCTTAAGATAATTCAGCGCCTTGCGGCCCTTGCGGTAGCCCGCCACCGGCTCGAAGCCCATTCGGCAGGTGATGGTGTCGCCCTTGTAACCCGGCACCGAGATCGTGCCCTTCGAAGCGTAGGTCAGTGTCAGATCGGCACGCATCTCGCCGTCATAGAACCTCACCGTGCGGCCACAGACCTGGTCGAGACTGTCGGCATGGATGACAGTGGCGGCCAGCGGATCGAGCACGGAGACCAGGTCGCCGGCACCGATCGGCACCCAGTTCTTGGGGTCGCGCTTGCCCGGCGCCGGGACGACCCGCGTCGAGGTGACCGCGCCATTTGCAAAGCGGATATCGACCGCCGATGCCTTCTTGCCGGAGGTGTAATCGGCACGGAACGCCTGCGGCACCATCTTCTTGCCCGAAATCGTGCCCTTGGATGAGACCGTGCCACGCGTGTCGTCGAACAGCCTGGCAAGACCGGCCGCGGTGACGCTGCCTTCGATCGCGTAGGCGCCGTTCTCATAGTGGCTGGAAAACGTCGATTTCGCTATCGAAAGACCAAGGAACGACACTGTGTACTCACCCTTGAACGACTGTGGCGAGGCAGCAGAAACGGCGGACGGCAAGGCAATGGCGAGCAGGGCAGCAAGGGCATGGCAACGAAGCATGGCGGGATCGGGTCCTTGATTTTCGGCCGGAGGCGGGCAACTCCGGTCTGGCATGTCCCTATGAAACCGCTTATAGGATGAATTCCGGCCTTAATATGAAATGCCGGGCGCGTCCGTGGGGAAGCCGGTGCTTGACGCCTCGGCGAAATGCAACTATGGAACGCCAACTTTTTCCATAAGGCCGCCTGACCAGAACCGCGCGCCACCCGGCGTGGGCACAAAGGTTTGGCAGACCCCGAGAACTGAAGGTTAGAACCATGTCCCGCACCTGCGAACTCACTGCCAAGGCAGTTATGTCCGGCAACAATGTGAGCCACGCCAACAACAAGACCAAGCGTCGCTTCCTGCCGAATCTCGTCAATGTGACGCTGATTTCGGAAGCGCTGAACCAGAATGTGCGCCTGCGCATTTCGGCCAACGCGCTGCGTTCGGTCGAACATCGCGGCGGTCTCGACGCCTTCCTGGCCAAGGCCGACGTCAAGGAATTGTCGCAGCGCGCCCGTCTGTTGAAGAAGCAGATCGCCAAGAAGATCGCCGAGCAGCCTGCTGCCTGATATCGTTTAAAGGCGGGGGACGAACCGCCCTGGCCAACCTCTTGTTGGCCTTGGGCATCGGATGGAACCCGCAAGGTTTCGGCAATCCGATGCTCAAATACGAAGCGAGCATCGCCCGGATGGGCATGATGCTCCGCTGGTTCCATTACCCAGGATAAAAAAATGACTTCCTTCTCGCGATACCTGCCATTCGTGGCCGCCATGGCGCTTGTCGTCGTGGCGTCGAACATTCTCGTGCAATTCCCGATGCAGGGCCAGATCGGCGGCCTGTCGCTGGCCGACCTTTTGACCTGGGGCGCCTTCACCTACCCCTTCTCCTTCCTGGTCACCGATCTCGCCAACCGCCGCTACGGGCCCACCGTGGCGCGCAGGATCGTCTTTGTCGGCTTCATGACGGCGGTGGTTTGCTCGATCCTTGTCCCGCCCTTCCTGTTCCGCCACGGCCTGATCGAATTCGAGACCGCCGCCGACCGGCTGGTGCGCATCGCGGCGGCGTCCGGCGCGGCGTTCCTTTCCGCGCAACTGCTCGATGTGACCGTGTTCAACCGGCTGCGCCGGCAGAGCTGGTGGCGGGCGCCGATCGTCGGCACGCTGGTCGGATCGGTGTTCGACACCGCGGTGTTCTTCACCGTCGCGTTCTCGGCCGCGTTTGTCCTCGCTGGTCCGAACGACAGCTTTGCGCTTGAAACCGCACCTTTGATGGGCGTCTTCCATATCGATGCCATGCGCTGGGTTTCCTGGGCGCTTGGTGACCTGTCGGTGAAGCTGATCATCGCGGTGGTCGCACTCATCCCCTACCGGCTGCTCGCCACCCGCTGGAGTCAACCGGCAGTCACGGCTTAAACCATGATCCCGAAAAGTGGGACCCGGTTTTCGGAAAAGATAATGGTCGGACAAAGGCCATGATTCCGTGGGTCCAGATAGACTCCGCGAGGACCCCGGATGGCGCACAGGAGCTTCGCCTCAAGCGGCGTGGCACCGAATTCTCGATCATGCTCGGCACCAACGAGCTGATGAACAGCCGTCTCAGCGGCTCCGAGGAAGCGCTGGCAAACCTGTCTTGCCAAAGGATTGCCGGCCATCGGCAGCCAAGGATCCTGATCGGCGGGCTTGGTATGGGCTTTACGCTGCGGGCCGCACTCGCAGAGCTCGGCAATGACGCCAGCATCGTCGTCGCGGAGTTGGTCCCGGCGGTCGTAGCCTGGGCACGCGGTCCGATGGCCGAGATCTTTGGCGGCTGTCTCGACGATCCGCGCGTCATCATCCGTGAGACCGACGTCGGGCAGTTGATACGCTCGGAGCCCGCCGCCTGGGACGCCATCCTGCTGGATGTCGACAACGGCCCGGAAGGCATCGTCCACAAATCCAACGATGCGCTTTACAGCCTGCAGGGACTGGGCGCTGCGCGCGGCGCCCTCAAGCCGGGTGGCGTCCTGGCGGTTTGGTCGCAAGGCCCTGACAGCGGCTTCACGCGGCGGCTGAAGCAGGCAGGCTTTACGGTCGAAGAGGTCAACACGCGCGCCAACGGCAAGCGTGGCGCGCGCCATGTCATCTGGATAGCCGCCAACGGCTCACGATCCTGACCGGATGCCGTCGTAGCTCTATTAATGAACGGTCGCCCCCCACTCCGTCGAGCTTCGCTCGCCACGCTCGCCGATCGACGGGGTAGAGGAAGGACATGCGTTCGCCAACCAAGCTCGTTCCTCTCCCTCCGGAGGGAGGAGAGTTGGCGCTGCGAAGCAGCGACGGAGTTGGGGAAGGCGTCCGACCAAAATCGAACCCGCCGTCCTCGACTTCAGGTCCGCGGTTGGAACGTCGCTCAATCCTGGTGCAGGATGAATTCCAGATAGAGATTGCGCTGCAGGATCGAGTGGTTGTCGTCGGAAATCATCGACACCATCAGCGCACCGTCGTCGCGGGTCCAGACGTCGAGCCCTTCCATGTTATCAATCTGATAGCCCATGTCGGCTTCCAGCAGTACCGGCCCGTCGGCGACGGCGCCCTTCTCGACGCTCTCGCCATAGATGCGCCGCAGCCGCATCTTGACGCCTCTGGCCATCGAAAAACTGCGCTCCAGAAGCAACAGGTCGCCATCCGGCAGGAAGGCGCCGTCGGTGATGTCGAAATCGCCGTTGCGCTTGACGGTAAAGACGCCCTTGTGCGGCCCTTCGATGATGGCGGCGTAGATGTTGCCGGCCTTGTCGAGGCTCTTCTCGGAGACCACCACCAGCCCGCCCTCATGCTGGCCGTAGGCATTGGCGTGGGTGACGGTCTCGAAGCCGCGATTCTGGCGCAGCTCGTGGGCCGGAACCACGAAATCCAGCTGCCTGAACGGCGCCTTCATGTCATGGGAGGCGATCTTGAACTGGGCGACGCGGTGGTTGCGCTCGAAGCCGACGGTGGCAATGCCGTCCTTGACCGCGAGGCCTTCCGCATCGACCTCCCATTTCTTGTCGATCGGCCGACCCGTCTCGTCGACCATCTGCTGCATGCGGAAATTCTGGATACCGGATGGCCGCTTGTCGGCGTCGCGGACCACCGTGCCGAAGAACCAGAACCCGGTGTCGGCAACGCCAATGAAGTCGCCGCCGGCTTTCAGGAAGCGGAGGGCCGACAGCGCACCGAAATCGCGCGTCGGCGATGTCATCTCCAGCCCGCCGACGAATTCGAGCGTACCGAACTGCTTGCCGGCACGGCCAATGTGGAATTCGGTGATCGGGCGGGCCGAGATCTCGACCGTTTCGACCGAGGTGGAATCAGCCGAACCGGTTGCGGCCGAAGCCATGCCGGTAAACAGGGCGATGGCGGCGAAAAGCGTTTGCCGAAAGCAATTCCAGGAAAAGTGTGAAACGGTTTTCCCGGGAAAAGCGCATGGCGCTTTCCCTTGGGAATTGCGTAAGAACAGAGAGTTAGAGCGGTTCGGCATTTCCGTGAAACGATGAGCCGCTCTAGAACCGCCGCGCGAAAAGATCATACGGCGCGCCGCATGCCGCCGCGCCGCGTATCCTTGGCGCTCTCCTCGGCGAATAGCGAAGCCAGCTGCTCGGTCATGGCGCCGGCCAGTTCCTCGGCATCGACGATGGTGACTGCACGGCGATAATAGCGCGTGACGTCATGGCCGATGCCGATGGCCAGCAATTCCACCGGCGAGCGCGTCTCGATCAGCTCGATGACCGCGCGCAGATGGCGCTCGAGATAATTGCCAGGGTTGACCGACAGCGTCGAATCGTCGACCGGCGCGCCGTCCGAGATCATCATCAGGATCTTGCGCTGTTCCGGCCGGGCGATCAGGCGGTTATGCGCCCACAACAGGGCCTCGCCGTCGATGTTTTCCTTGAGCAGGCCCTCGCGCATCATCAGGCCGAGATTGCGCCGTGCCCGCCGCCACGGATGGTCGGCCGATTTGTAGATGATGTGGCGCAGATCGTTGAGCCGGCCGGGGTTCGGCGGCTTGCCGTCCTTCAGCCACTTCTCGCGCGCTTGCCCGCCCTTCCAGGCCCGCGTGGTAAAGCCGAGGATCTCTACCGAGACGCCGCAACGCTCCAGCGTGCGCGCCAAAATGTCGGCGCAGGTGGCGGCGACCGTGATCGGCCGGCCGCGCATGGAGCCGGAATTGTCGAGCACCAGCGTCACCACCGTGTCGCGGAATTTCGTGTCGCGTTCCTGCTTGAAAGACAGCGGCTGCATTGGATCGATGACGACACGCACCAGCCGCGCCGGGTCGAGGTAGCCCTCTTCCAGGTCGAAATCCCAGGAGCGGTTCTGCTGCGCCATCAGCCGGCGCTGCAGCCGGTTGGCCAGCCGGCCGACGACGCCCGACAGGTTGGCAAGCTGCTTGTCGAGGAAGGCGCGCAGCCGGTCGAGCTCTTCTTCCTCGCACAGCTCCTCGGCGCCGACCGTCTCGTCGAAAGCGGTGGTGAAGACCTTGTAGTCGATCTCCTTCGGCAGATTGGTGAAGGGATTGTCGTTGCGGCGCGCCTCGCCAGGCGTCTCGGCGTCCGCATCGTCATCGTCGGACAGGTCGTCGGCGGTGGCGTCGGAGGCTTCGGTCTCGGCCGACTGCTCGTCATCAGCCGATGCCTCGGCATCCTCGGACTGCGACTGCTCGGAGCCGGAATCCTCTTCGCCGCCCTCCTCGCTCTGCTCCTCGCCTTGCGGCTGGTTGTCGTCATTGTCCTCGGAATCTTCCGTCTCCTGGTCGTCGCCGAGTTCCTCGGCCATCTCCATGGAGGCGAGCATCTCGCGCACGACGCGGGCGAAGGCCTGCTGGTCGCCGAGCTTGGCCGACAATCCGTCGAGGTCGGCCTTGGCCTTTTCCTCGACCCAAGGGCGCCAAAGTTCGACCAGCCGCTCACCGCTCTTCGGGATCGGGCGGCCGGTCAGCTTCTCGCGCACCATCAGGGCGAGTGCTTCCTCGATCGGCGCGTCGGCCTTGTCCTTGACGTCGACGAGGTTGGCCTTGGCGTATTTGTCCTCCAGCATCGAGCCGATGTTGTCGGCGACGCCTTGCATGGCGCGGGAGCCGATCGCCTCGACGCGGGCCTGCTCGACCGCATCATAGATGGCGCGGGCCGCCTTGCCTTCCGGCGCCAGCCTGGTGTGGATGCGCACATCGTGACAGGCGCGCTTCAGCGCCATGGAATCGCCGAGGCCGCGGGTAATCGCAATGTCGGTCTTCGACGCCTTCTTCGGCAGTTCGGGCAAACGCGCCCGGCTGCCGGCGAGTGCGGGCCTATCCTTGGCGAAGCCGACCTCGAGTTCCTTGTCGCCGGCGATGGCACGCATGCAGACGGTGACGGCGCGCTTGAAGCTGTCGGCTTCAGACCCCGTCTTCGACTTGGTGCGCGTGTTGTCGCCCGGACCGGCCATCGAGACTCTGCTTAGCCCAGCACCACGTTGGCCGCGCTCTCGGGCAGATCCTCGCCGAAGGCGCGCTGATAGAACTCTGCCACCACCGAGCGCTCGAGCTCGTCGCACTTGTTGAGGAAGGTCAGCCGGAACGCCATGCCGATATTGCCGAAGATCTCGGCATTTTCGGCCCAGGTGATGACGGTGCGCGGGCTCATCACGGTCGACAGATCGCCATTGATGAAGGCCGAGCGCGTCATGTCGGCGACGCGCACCATCTTGTTGACGATCTCCTTGCCCTTGGCGTCGCGATAGTGCTTGGCCTTGGCCAGCACGATGGCGACTTCATTGTCGTGCGGCAGGTAGTTCAGCGTGGTGACGATGGACCAGCGATCCATCTGCGCCTGGTTGATCTGCTGCGTGCCATGATAGAGACCGGTGGTATCACCCAGGCCGACCGTATTGGCGGTCGAAAACAGCCGGAAGGCCGGATGCGGGCGGATAACCCGGCTCTGGTCGAGCAGCGTCAGCCGGCCCGACGATTCCAGCACGCGCTGGATGACGAACATCACGTCCGGACGGCCAGCATCGTACTCGTCGAAGCACAGCGCGACATTGTGCTGGTAGGCCCAGGGCAGGATGCCGTCGCGGAATTCGGTGATCTGCAACCCATCCTTGACGACGATCGCGTCCTTGCCGACGAGATCGATACGGCTGACATGGCTATCGAGATTGACGCGCACGCAGGGCCAGTTGAGGCGGGCGGCGACCTGTTCGATATGGGTCGACTTGCCTGTGCCGTGATAGCCCGACACCATGACCCGGCGGTTGTAGGCAAAGCCGGCCAGGATCGCCATCGTCGTGTTCTTGTCGAACAGATAGTCCGGATCGATGTCGGGCACATGCTCTGATGTCACCGAATAGGCCGGCACAACCATCTTGGACTCAAAGCCGAATTTCTCCTTCACCGACACCGTCGTGTCGGGCAGGTTGGCGATGTCGCGATCGACCTTGTTCATATCTCTCAACGTCTCCACGGGCGAAAAGCCTGATTTCGCCGGCAATCGATTTTGTCCGGGGGCGGTCTTAGAGCCTTTTCCAACCTTATGAAAGTTGGAAAACGACACGAACCGTATGGTCGCTCAGCACAGGCCCGCCTGTTTGAGCACGCGATAGGCCTGCAGCACATCGCGGAACCGGTCTTCCGAACCTCTGTCGCCACCATTCGCATCCGGATGGTGGAGTTTCACCAGTTCCTTATAGCGCGCCTTGATCTCCTTGCCAGTCGCCTTTGTATCAAGGCCAAGCGTTTCCAGCGCCTTGGCCTCAAGCGGCTTGGCCTTGCGCGCGCGCGCCTCGCGCGGATCCTTCGGCCCCTTGAACAGGTCGAACGGGTCGCGCATGCGGTTGTAGTAGCCGGCGCGGCCGGAACGCATCTGCGCCACATCCGGCGACGAACGCGTCGAGGCGCCGTTGACGCCCATCTTCCAGGTCGGCCGGTGACCGGTCATCGCTTCCTTCTGGAAGCGCGCGACCTCGGTGTCCGGCACGCCGGAGAAATAGTTGAAGCCCTTGTTGTACTCGCGCACATGGTCAAAGCAGAAACGGAAATACTCGCCCTCCTTCATCCGCCCGACCGGCGCGCGATGGGTGCCCGCCTCCTTGCAGCCGTCCCACTGGCAAATCGGCGAGTGCGACTTCAGCTCCGCGTCCTTGTCGGGGCGGACGCGAATCTTCTCGAAATATTTGGGGTACGGCTTCATCTAACCCATTTATGGGGCGTTCGCAGATGCGAAACAAGAATTGACATTTTCGCGATCATCGCCCTAACCGCTGAATCGCGGCATAAAGCAGGCGAATGGCGGATTTTGTTGCACGGCAGCGACTTTTGCGAAGACCGATTTTCGGTTTCAGGCTGATGCGCCAGCCATATGTGGTGAAGGGAGACGGCGATGTCCATACAGGCGACCATGGAAGACAAGCTCAACAAAGCATTTTCGCCGGAGCGGCTGGTCATCATCAACGAGAGCCATCTCCATGCCGGCCATCACCACCACGGCTCCGAACATCACGGCGCCTATGACGGCACCGGCGAGACACATTTTCGCGTCCGCGTCGTCGCTTCCGCCTTTGCCGGCATGAGCCGCATCGACCGCCACCGCGCCGTCAATGAACTGCTTGCCGACGAACTGAAAGCCGGCGTGCACGCGCTGGCGATCGAACCGGCGGCTCCCGGCGAAAAGACCCGCTGGTAGCCAAGGGTCCGACGCCCACTTTCCGCGCGCTCAGAGCACCGCTTCGATGAGGAACGGCCCGCGCCGCGACAGGGCACTGTCCAGCAGCGCGTCGAACCGCTCGCACGTATCGGCGCGGGCCGCCTCCACGCCCATGCCTTTGGCCAGCGAGATCCAGTCCAGCGAGGGATGGTCGAGGTCCAGCATGCGCCTGGCGTTCTCGCCGATCGTCTCGACGCCGACATTCTTCATCTCGCCATGCAGGATCGCATAGGTCCGGTTGGAAAACACGATCGTCACCACGTCGAGATTCTCCCTGGCCTGGGTCCACAGCCCCTGCACGGTGTACATGCCGCTGCCATCGGCCTCGAGATTGATCACCTTGCGGTCCGGACAGGCGATCGCCGCCCCGGTCGCCATCGGGATGCCCCCGCCGATCGATCCGCCTGTGCCCATCATGTAGTCGTGCGGCGCGGCAAAGGCCGATAGCGCGAAGAAACGCCGCGCCGAGGTAACCGCTTCATCGCAGACGATCGCATCGGCCGGCAGTTTGCGCGCCACCGACAATGCGATGGCATCTTCCGTCAGCCTGCCGCTCGGCGGTGTCTCGTCGGGAAAGGCGGTCGCGAACGCCTGTTGTTGCGCCGGCTTTATGCCGAGTTCGTCGCGCAGCGCCTCCAGCGCCGCATTCAGATCGCTGCCATGGCCGGCCAGCGTCAGCACCTGGCACCCCTCACGGACAAGCCGCCCGGGCTTTCCCGGATAGGCGAAGAAGGCAACCGGCTCCTTCGCGCCGACCAGCACTAGAACATCGATATCCCTGAGCACCGCCGTCGCCGCATCCACCGGATAGGGGATGCGGGTCGGCGCGACTCGCCCGCGCCCGCGTTGCATGCGGGCGATCAGGACGTCGCTGAACAGACGGACATCGCTGCCTGTCGAAATCCGCCCCGCAATGGCAAGCCCATCGGCTCGTGCGGCCTTCCCGCGAACGACCATGCCAACGCGACCCGGAGCGGCACGGATCGCTGCCGCGACCATGCGCACGGCGTCCATGTCGACGGCGGGCGGCGGCGCCAGCCTTACCTTACCGACCGAAGCCGCACCGACTTCACCCCAGGCCGCATCGGCCGGCAGGATCAGCGTCGTCACGCCGGGAGGCGTCAGCGATGCGCGCAAGGCCGCCTCGGTCGCCGGCGCGACATCGTCCGGGCCACCGATGCGGCGCACCCAGTTCGACATCGGCGCCGCGAGGCTCTCTATATCGCTGGTCAGTGGCGCATCGAGCGGCAGATGGTAGGAGGCATGGTCGCCGACAATGTTGATCATCGGGCTGAGCGCGCGCCGCGCATTGTGCATGTTGGCGAGACCATTGGCCAAGCCGGGACCGGTATGCAGCAGCGTCGCGGCCGGGCGATCGGTCATCCGCGCATAGCCATCGGCGGCCCCCGTCACCACGCCCTCGAACAGGCCGAGGACGCAACGCATCCGCGGTTTGCGGTCAAGCGCTGCAACGAAATGCATTTCTGACGTGCCGGGGTTGGCGAAGCAGACCCTCACATCATTGGCCAGAAGCACGTCACACAGGACATCGGCGCCGCCGTTCATGCAATTCTCTCCCGATCAAAGAGGTCACTTGCACCCGGGGACGCCCGCACGGCAATGTCCCGCCAGTGCTTTTGGTCTGATCCAGTCGTTAACGCACGAGCCTCGATCAGCCGACCGTCGATTTCAGGAATGCCAGCGCGGCAGTGGTCAGCGCGTCGCCGTCGTCGCCGAAATCGCGATTGATCGACATGTGCGTATAGGCGCTGCCGTCGAACAGCGTAACCCTGGTGCCGGTGGCGCGCAGGCGCTTGGCAAAGGCCTTGGAGGCCTCGCCACGGCCAGGCGCCCGCGAATAGGCGATGAAGGTCGGCGGATGCTTGCGGCCGTCGACATAGCTGATGGGTGACAGTGCGGCCCATTGCGCGGGGTCGGAAAAGACCCGCGCATAAGCCCGCACCATGCCGCCATTCTTGGCAAGCGCTGCAAGGTCGTAGGCTCTTGTATCGTCGAGAAGCAGGGCAGCGACGCCAGGCAACCCACCGCGCATGCCAGTCAGCGCAATCAGATGGCAGCCGGCCGAATGGCCCATGCCGACAATGCGATTAGGGTCGCCGCCATGCTGAGCGATGTTGGCCCTGATATAGCCGTAGGCCTTTTCGACGTCACCGGCCTGGGTGGCGACATCGGCCTCAGGCAACATCCGGTAATCGATGGAGACGAAGCAGAAGCCGTTGGCCAGCAGGAAGGCCGGCTTGGCGTTGACTTGGCTTCGCTTTCCAGACTGCCAGGTGCCGCCATGAACGAAAAGCACGACCGGCAGTGCGGTTGCATCTTCGGGGGCATAGATGTCGAGTTTCGCCGGCCCGTAGTCGACGGTTTTTGGCGCCGGTTGGCGCAGCCGCCACGCGGCCGATGCTCCCAACGGCAGCATCGCCGCCACGGAAGCCAGAATGAGGCTTCGCCGATCGATCATCGTGGTCTCCCGACCGTGTCGGCCAAGAGTGCCCGCGGGCGCCACGAGCGTCCAGTCAAGGATTGGCAATATCCAAAGATCTGGTTCGGCGATCGATCATCGACCCGAACCGCGATCGACCTGCTTCATCGAACCCGCATCGGGCGACAGCTCTCACCGCATCAAATGCACTGCGCTCGCGGTTCAGTTCACGAAATCAATATTTGTCCTCGATGGCCTCATCTGGCCATCACCGCCCTAAGTTGTTGGATACGCATTCCAATCACATGGGGTGCCGTCCCGGGTTTCGACGCGAGGTCTCCGAGTTTCGATGCCAAGTGCATCATCTGAAGGGAACCACAATGCACTCCCGGTAGTTGAATGGATTGAGGAGCCATCCGGCGGCCAGAACGGCTTTGAGGGCAGAATATCATGCGTGAGAATCAGTCCGACGTCTTCGATCTGTTTTCGGAGATTTATGCGAACGCGGCCCAGGAAGAAATCAGCCTCCAGCAGTACCTTCTTGCCTGCCGAGAGGACAAATCGATGTATGCCTCGGCGCCTGAACGGATGGTCGAGGCAATCGGCGAGCCGAACTTGGTCGACACCAGCAAGGACGAGCGACTAGGCCGCATTTTCTCAAACCGCACCGTCAAGATCTATCCCTCCTTCTCCGACTTCTATGGAATGGAGGATACGATCGAGCGCATCGCCGGATATTTCCGCTATGCCTCCCAGGGCCTCGAGGAGCGCAAGCAGATCCTCTACCTTCTCGGCCCTGTCGGCGGCGGCAAATCCTCTCTGGCCGAGCGGCTGAAGAGACTGATGGAGGAACGCCCGATCTACACGCTGAAGGTCGGTAACCAGATCAGCCCGGTTTTCGAATCGCCGCTTGGCCTCTTCCATCCCGATCGCATGGGCGACCTGCTGCAGGATAAATACGGCATAGCCCGACGCCGGCTGAACGGGCTTATCTCGCCATGGGCGGCCAAGCGCCTCGACGAACTGTCCGGTGACATTTCCAAGTTCAGCGTGGTCAAGCTGATGCCTTCGCGATTGCGCCAGATCGGCATCGCCAAGACCGAGCCCGGCGATGAGAACAATCAGGACGTCTCGGCCCTGGTCGGCAAGGTCGACATCCGGCAATTGGAAAATTTCAGCCAGTCCGATCCGGACGCCTATTCCTATAGCGGCGGACTGAACCGGACCACCCAGGGCCTGCTTGAATTCGTGGAAATGTTCAAGGCGCCCATCAAGGTCCTGCATCCGCTGCTGACCGCGACCCAGGAGGGCAGCTACAACGGCACCGAAAATTTCGGCGCCTTTCCCTACCAGGGGATCATCGTGGCCCATTCCAACGAATCGGAATGGCAGCAGTTCAAGAACAACAAAAACAATGAGGCCTTTCTCGATCGCATCCTCGTGGTCAAGGTGCCCTATTGTCTGCGGATCACCGAAGAGAGGCAGATTTACGAAAAGCTGCTGCGGGAGAGCGAATTGGCCGCCAGCCCCTGCGCCCCCGAAGTGCTGGACATTCTCAGCCGCTTCACCGTCTCGACCCGCCTGGCCGAGCATGACAATTCGCCACTCTACACCAAGATGCGCGCCTATGACGGCGAGAACCTGAAGGACGTCGACCCTAAGGCGAAGTCGGTTCAGGAATATCGCGACGCCGCCGGCGTCGCCGAAGGCATGACCGGCGTCAGCACACGCTTCGCCTTCAAGATTCTGTCGCAGACATTCAACTACGATACGAAGGAGGTGGCTGCCGATCCCGTGCATCTCATGTACATCCTGGAAGAGGCGATCAAGCGCGAGCAGTTTCCAAAGGAGACGGAAGCGGCCTATCTCGAGTTCATCAAGTCGGAGCTGGCAACGCGCTATGCCGAGTTCATCGGCCACGAAATCCAGAAGGCCTATCTGGAATCATACAGCGAGTATGGCCAGAACCTCTTCGACCGTTACATCGCCTATGCCGATGCCTGGATCGAGGATCAGGACTACAAGGATCCCGATACCGGCCAAGTTCTCAATCGCGAGATATTGGACAAGGAATTGTCGCAGGTCGAAAAACCGGCCGGCATCGCCAATCCCAAGGACTTCCGCAACGAGGTGGTGAAGTTCACATTGCGCGCGCGCGCAAGAAACCACGACCGCAACCCGGCGTGGACAAGTTACGAAAAGCTGCGGGAAGTCATCGAGAAGCGCATGTTCGGCCAGGTCGAGGACCTCCTGCCGGTGATCAGCTTCGGCTCCAAGCAGGATAGCGTCACGGAAAAGCGGCACAATGAGTTCGTGCAGCGGATGGTCGAGCGTGGCTACACCCAGCGGCAGGTGCGTCGCCTTGTGGACTGGTACATGCGGGTGAACAGGGCGGGTTGAAAGAGCCCGGATGGTTCCATGCCGATCTTCATCGACCGTCGCCTGAATCCGAAAGACAAGAGCCTCGGCAATCGCCAGCGCTTTCTCAGGCGTGCGCGCGAGGAGCTGAAGCGGAGCATACGCGATCAGATCCGCACCGGCAGCATCGCCGACGCCGATGCCGAGCACGCTGTGCCCATGCCCGAAAGTGGCACGGGCGAGCCAAGCTTCAACAACGCCCGCAACAGCGGCAGGCGCCAGCACATCCTGCCGGGCAACAGGCATTTCTCCCCTGGAGACCTGATCCCCAAGCCCGGCGGCGGCGCGGGAGCGTCGTCCCCGGGGAACACGGCGTCTGAAGACGACTTTCGTTTCGTGCTGTCACGTGAAGAGGTGCTCGATCTTTTTTTCGAGGATCTCGAACTCCCAGATATGGTCAAGCTCAACCTCAAGGAGATCCTTGCCTTCAAGCCGCGCCGGGCTGGCTTCGCCGCCACCGGTTCACCGACCAACATCAATGTTGTGCGCACGATGCGCAACAGCCACGGCCGCCGCATTGCGCTGAGGCGTCCTAAGCAGGAGGATTTGGACGCGATCCTTCAGGAAATCGCCACGCTTGAGTTGGTGCCGTCCAGCCCAGCGGCGCGCCAGCGCATTGCGGCGTTGCGCGAAGAACTTGACCGGCTGGAGCGGCGGCGCAGACGAATTGCCTATGTCGATCCGGTCGACATCCGCTTCAACCGCTTCGATCCCCGACCTGTGCCGAACGCCAATGCCGTCATGTTCTGTCTGATGGATGTGTCCGGCTCGATGGGTGAGCGCGAAAAGGATCTGGCCAAGCGCTTCTTCGTACTGCTGCACCTGTTCTTGAAACGGCGCTACGACCGCATCGAGATCGTCTTCATCCGCCACACGCATCTGGCCCAGGAGGTCGATGAGGAAACATTTTTCTACAACACGCAAAGCGGCGGCACTGTCGTTTCCACCGCGCTGGAGGAAATGCACCGCATTATTGGCGAACGTTACCCCGCCCACGAATGGAACATCTACGCCGCCCAGGCCTCGGACGGCGACAATTTTGGCGGCGATTCTGAGCGATGCATGGCATTGCTCAACGGCAAGCTCATGCGGCTGTGCCAGTATTTTGCCTATGTCGAGATCATCGACGAGCGAGAAGCCCATATCTTCGGCACGACCGAAAACGGGACATCGCTATGGCGTGCCTATAGCGAAATCGACCTGAGATGGCCGAACTTCCAGATGAGCCGCATTGCCACGCCCGCCGATATCTACCCGGTTTTTCGCCAACTCTTCGGCAGACAGCCGGCTTCCCTCAAGAGGGCATGAGGGGGTCCGATGGCCAGACAAGCCAGTAAATCCAGCCTGCTTTTTTCAGGGTCCGACTGGGATTTCAAGACATTGTCGCGGACCTATGACGCGATCGAGGCAATCGCGGTCGAAGAGCTTCATCTCGAAACCTACCCCGTGCAGATGGAGATCATCTCCTCCCAGCAGATGCTCGACGCCTATTCATCGGTCGGCATGCCACTGATGTACCGTCACTGGTCTTTCGGCAAACATTTCCTCCACCAGGACCTGCTTTATCGCAAAGGCGGGCGAGGCCTTGCCTATGAACTGGTCATCAATTCCAATCCTTGCATCGTCTATCTGATGGAGGAAAACACCATGGCCCTGCAGGCCTTGGTGACGGCCCATGCTGCGCTCGGGCACAACCATTTCTTCAAGAACAATCAGTTGTTCAAGCAGTGGACGGACGCCGGGGCGATCCTCGGCTACCTGGACTTCGCAAAGGGCTACATTGTCCGTTGCGAGGAGCGGCACGGCCTCGCCGCCGTCGAAACTATTCTTGATTCTGCCCACGCGCTGATGGCGCAGGGCGTATTCCGCTATCACCGGCCGCCGAAGCTGTCGTCGGAGCGGCAGCGTGAAGGGCTTCGCGAGCGCCTCGAATACGAAGAACACTCCTATAATGATTTGTGGCGCACGCTGCCGCCGTCGCGGCAAACGGCCAACGACAAGGGACACGACGAGCCGGAGCGGAAGAAATCGCTCAACCTGCCCGAGGAAAACCTGCTTTATTTCCTGGAAAAGAACAGCCTGGTCCTGGAGCCTTGGCAGCGTGAGGTGATCAGGATCGTTCGTGTCATAGCACAATATTTTTATCCTCAACGGCAAACACAGGTGATGAACGAGGGCTGCGCCACTTTCGTTCACTATACGCTGATGAACATGCTGTTCGATCGCGGCCAGATCAGCGAAGGTGCCATGCTCGAAATCCTGCGGAACCATTCCAACGTGGTCTTCCAGCCGGCATACGACGATCCGCGCTTTTCCGGCATCAACCCCTACGCTCTCGGCCTCGATATGATGCAGGACATTAAGCGCATCTCGACCGAGCCGACGGCGGAAGACCGGGAATGGTTTCCCGACATCGCCGGCCACGGCGACTGGCTCGAGATCCTGCTCGATGCCTGGGCGGACCACCGCGATGAGTCCTTCATCCGCCAGTATCTCAGTCCGACCTTGATCCGGAAATGGCGGTTCTTTGTGCTCGGTGACGTTGCCGACCAACCGCATTGCCGGGTCGCCTCGATCCATAACGAACGCGGCTATGCCAAGATCCGCGCCGCGCTTGCCCACAGCTACGAGATCGGCGCGAACCAACCGGACATCCAGGTGGTGGACGTCGATCTGCTCGGCGACCGGCATTTGAGACTGCGGCACAAGGTCAATGACGGCATCCTTCTCGAGGATGCCAGCCGCGATGCCACGCTTCGTCACATCCGCAGGCTTTGGGGTTATGAGGTCAGCTTGGCGGCCGTCGACGCTGAGACGGGCGCGGCTATCCACGAACGCTCGACGAGCCAGATCGCGGAATGAGGCTCCATAGCTGCGCTGGTTTTCATGGCGCTAAAAAGTGCGCGGTGGTCCTGCGCGACATGCATTGAACAGGGGCTTGAAGCGCGTCGCCTGTCTTCGTTTCAATGGGATGCGTTTTAAGCGTCGCCGGCTGGCCTGATCCTCAGCCTGGCAATCCGGTTCTTATCGCGCTTCATGACGGTGAAGCGCTTGCCGTGGAAAGTGAAAGCCTGCTTCTCCTCGGGGATCGACTGCGTCTCGTGGATGACGAGCCCGGCAATGGTGGTCGCCTCCTCATCCGGCAGGTTCCAGTCGAGCGCCCGGTTCAGGTCGCGGATCGGCACGGTGCCGTCGACGACGACGGAGCCGTCGGCCTCCTGCTTGACGCCCTGGATGTCTACATCATGCTCGTCCGCGATCTCGCCGACGATCTCCTCGATAATGTCCTCCAGCGTCACCAGCCCTTCGACCTCGCCATATTCGTCGACGACGACGGCGAAATGCGCCTTGCGACGCAGGAAGGCGTTGAGCTGTTCCTGCAATGTCGTGGTGTCGGGCACGAACCACGGTTTCGAGGCGATCTTCATCACGTCGATCCTGGAGAAGTCGTTGCCGACTTCGTTCAAGGCGCGCAGCAGATCCTTGGCGTGCAACACGCCGACGATGTTGTCGAGCGAGCCCTTCCACAGCGGCATGCGGGTGTGCGGGCTCTGCAAGATCTCGCGCACCACCGCCTCCGGCGCATTGTCGGCATTGACGGAGCGCATGTTGGTGCGGTGGACCATGATGTCGGAGACTTCGAGCTCGGCGAGATCGAACAGGCCGCCGACGCGATCGCGATCCTCGCGCACCACCTGGCCGTCGCGACGGAAATCGTCGACCGCGCCGCGCAATTCGTCCTGGGTCGAGCGCTGCGGCTCGATGCGCGACAGCTCATAACCAAAAGCGGCAAGCAGGCGCGTGCGCACGGCAACGACCAGCAGGATGAGGATGGCAAGGACGGCGACGACGATCCAGCCGGTCTCGTTGTTCATTTCAGCCGGCTTTCCTGCTGGCTGGGATGGTTTTCTTTCAGGAACGACAGCACTTCCGACGCTGGAACATCCTTGGCGATGAAGGCCTGGCCGATACCGCGCGTCAGAATGAACGTCAGCGCACCGCGCGACACCTTCTTGTCCTGGGTGATGAAGGCAAGAAGTGCCTCGGCATCCGGCAAATCGCCTGGGATATCGGCCATGCGCCAGGGCAGGCCGACGGCGCGCAGATGCGCCTCGACGCGCGCCGCGTCGTCGGGACTGGCCAGGTTCAGCCGCGACGAGAACCGATGTGCCAGCGCCATGCCGATGGCAACGCCCTCGCCATGGACGAGGCGGGTTCCGTCATACTGGGTGGCGGCTTCCAGTGCGTGGCCGAACGTGTGGCCGAGATTGAGCAGCGCGCGGTCGCCGGTCTCGAACTCGTCGCGGGCAACGACGTCGGCCTTGGCGCGGCAGGCTTCGGCAATGGCCTGCGCCCTCTCCGGTCCGCCGGCAAAAACCTGCACCCAGTTCTCTTCCAGCCAGGTGAAAAATTCCGGCCGGTCGATGAGCCCGTATTTGGCGAGCTCGGCATAGCCGGCGCGGAATTCGCGGATCGGCAGCGTGTCGAGCACTCCGGTGTCGGCCAGCACCAGTTTCGGCTGATGGAAGACGCCGACAAGGTTCTTGCCGCGCGCGCTGTTGATGCCGGTCTTGCCGCCGACCGAGGAATCGACCTGTGCCAGCAGTGAGGTCGGGATCTGCACGAAATTCATGCCGCGCCGCACGATTCCGGCGGCAAAGCCGGCGAGATCGCCGATAACGCCGCCGCCGAAGGCGATGACGATGTCGCCGCGTTCCAGTTTCGCAGCCAGCACGCCGTCGACCACCTCTTCGAGATGGGCAAAGCTCTTGGTCCTCTCGCCGGGCGGCAGCGTGATGACGGCTGGTTGGATGCCGCTCGTTTCGAGGCCGGCCTTCAGCGCATCGAGATGCGCTGCCTCGACATTGGCGTCGGTGATCACAGCGGCGCGGGTACCCGGCAGGCGGCGCGCAATCTCGGCACCGGCGCGCGACAGCAGCCCCGAGCCGATCAGGATGTCGTAGGTCCGGTCGCCAAGGCCCACTTCGACAACAACGGGTTCATCGACGCTCACGATCGCACCTCGCCTGTCGCGGCAGTCTCATCGATGCCGAAATGCCGGCGCAGCGCGTCCACCACCTCGGTCGCGATGACCTCCTTGCGGTCGTCGCGGGTCGGCACGGTGACGTCAGATGTCGCGTAGACCGGATAGCGCTCGCTCACCAGCCGCTCCAGCACGGCGCGAGGATCGGCACTTTTCAACAGCGGCCGGTTCTGCTTCTTGGAGACGCGGTCCATCAAAAGATCGAGTTCGGCTTTCAGCCAAACCGACACGCCTTGCGCGGCGATAGCCTCGCGCGTCTGCGCGTTCATGAAGGCGCCGCCGCCCGTCGACAGCACTTGCGGGCCGTTTTCCAGCACGCGCAGGATGACGCGCTGCTCCAGCGCTCTGAACTCGGTCTCGCCATAGCGCTCGAACAGTTCCGGAACGGTCATGCGCGAGACGCTTTCGATCTCCTGGTCGCTGTCGATGAAGGGCAGCGCCAGCATCGTCGCCACCTTGCGGCCGATCGCCGTCTTGCCGGCGCCCATCAGCCCGACAAAGACGATGGAACGGCCGCCCAGCCGGCCAAGCAGCGCGGCGTGGGTCTCGTCTGGGGGATTTGCTGGCAGCGCGTTCATCGAATGTTTCGAGGGCCCTCTTTGCCGGCGTATCGACATGAAAAGCCCGTTTGCGTCAAGCGTGGCAAGCACCTTGAGCCCGATATGGGCTGGCTGGGTCCGCATCGGAAGTTGCTAACAGGCCTCAGCTTCTTCCTTGAATTGGGCGGATTGGCGTCCCATAAGGGCACAGGGTTTGGAAACGCAGAACAAGAAGACGGGCGAAAATTGATGCCGACACTGTTTCGCTTTGTCGTGATAACAGCGATTCTAGCTGGCATTGCCTATGGTACGATGTTCGCGCTGGTGATGTTCGTGGAGCCCAAGAAGGGGGAAATGAGCGTGCGCATCCCCGCGGAAAAGCTGAACCCCAAGAAAAGTTGAATGAACAGCGCCGCCCGCATCGAAGCCTTTCTGGAAATGATGAGCGCCGAGCGGGGTGCGGCCGAAAACACGCTTTCCTCCTACCGCCGTGACCTCGAAGACGCCTCTAGCGAGATCAATGGCGGGCTCGCCGGCGCGGCGGCCGCCGACATCCGCGCCTATCTCGATGACATCGCCGCGCGCGGCTTTGCCGCCACGTCGCAGGCGCGCAAGCTGTCGGCGATCCGCCAGTTCTTCAAATTCCTCTACGCCGAAGGCCTGCGCGGCGATGACCCGACGGGCACGCTGGACAGCCCGAAAAAAGGCCGCCCGCTGCCCAAGACGATGAGCGAGGCCGATACCGGCCGGCTGATCGACCGCGCGGCACTTGAGGCCGGCGATTCAGGGCTCGGCAACAGTGAGTGGCTGGCGGCACTGCGCCTGCATGCGCTGGTCGAGGTGCTTTATGCCACCGGCCTGCGTGTTTCCGAGTTGGTCGGCCTGCCGGTGACGGTGGCACAGCGTGACGACCGCTTCTTCATGGTGCGCGGCAAAGGTGACAAGGAGCGCATGGTGCCGCTCTCGGTCAAGGCGCGCACGGCAATGAAGACCTGGCTTGCCGCCCGTGCCAAGGTTCCAGCGTTCGCCGACAGTCCGTTCCTTTTCCCGGCCGCATCCGACAGCGGCTATCTCTCGCGCCAGGTCTTCGCCCGCGACCTGAAAGGGCTGGCGGCGAGGGCCGGCATCGCCTCGGCGAAAATCTCGCCGCACGTACTGCGCCATGCTTTCGCCAGCCATCTCCTGCAGAACGGCGCCGATCTCAGGGCCGTGCAGCAGTTGCTCGGCCATGCCGACATATCGACGACACAGATTTACACCCATGTGCTGGAAGAGCGGCTGGTGCGGTTGGTCAACGATCATCATCCGCTTGCCGACTAGGCCTCATATCGCTATGTGAGGACGACGTTTCACCGCCCGGAGCCTTGTATCCAAGGGTTCCGTCAGCCATTGCCTTCCGATGTATCGGTCCGCTCACGCATGTATAATTACCTCGATTTCGAAAAGCCGGTGCAGGACCTCGAGGGCAAGATCCTCGAACTGAAGAAGCTCGCCGAGAATGGCGAGGCGGTCGATGTCGGCGACGAGATCAGCCGTCTTGAGAAGCGCTCCCGCGACGCGCTACGCGACGCCTACAAGGCGCTGACGCCATGGCAGAAGGTGCAGGTCGCGCGCCATCCCGACAGGCCGCATTGCGTCGACTACATAAAGGGCCTGTTCAATGATTTCACGCCGCTGGCCGGCGACCGCAATTTCGGCGAGGACCAGGCGATCGTCGGCGGCTTCGCTCGCTTCCGCGGCGAGCCTGTTGCCATCATCGGCCAGGAAAAGGGTTCCGACACGACCAGCCGCCTGAAACACAATTTCGGCTCGGTGCGGCCGGAAGGCTACCGCAAGGCGGTGCGGCTGATGGAACTCGCCGACCGGTTCAACATCCCGCTACTGACACTGGTCGACACCGCCGGCGCCTATCCCGGCGTCGGCGCCGAGGAGCGCGGCCAGGCGGAAGCCATCGCCCGTTCGACCTCCACATGCCTTAGGCTCAGGGTGCCGTCGATCTCGGTTGTCATCGGCGAGGGCGGTTCGGGCGGCGCCATCGCCATCGCCACCGCCAACCGCGTCTACATGCTCGAACACTCCATCTATTCGGTGATTTCGCCGGAGGGTGCGGCCTCGATCCTGTGGCGCGACACGACGCGATCCAAGGACGCGGCGACGAACATGAAGATCACCGCCCAGGATCTTCTTGAGCTGAAGATCATCGACGCCATCATTCCCGAGCCGCTAGGCGGCGCGCATCGTGGCGCCGAAACCGTGATCGCCGCGACCGGCGACCTCATTGCCAGGACGATGAAGGAATTTGCCGGCGCCAACACCGATTTTCGCGAGCAGCGCCGCGAGAAATACCTGGCAATGGGCCGCAGCCTCTGACCACAGGCAACCTCGCCCGCCACAATTGTGGCGGCGCGGAGCATTTTCGCCACAAAAATGCCGCTGCATTCGGCTCAATGAGACTGCCGCAGGGGGACGCGTCGGCACTTGCGGTAAGGAATTTGTTAGGGTTAACGGGCTTAGGGTCCGTCCACGTTCAGTGCAGTAGCCGGGCATGAATTGCCCTCGCGCCAGAGAAAAGACGATATCCGCAGCCATGTTTGTCAAGCTTGCCCGCACCGGAATCCTGATCGCCGCCCTCGGCGTTGCCGGGTGTAACAATTCGTCGATGAAGGATTTTGCCCCGGAGGCCAACAAGCCGCTGCCCGACAAGATCCTCGCCGACATGAGGGCCAAGGGCATGGTCCGCACCTCGTCGGTGATGGCCCGCATCTTCAAGGAAGAAGGCAAGCTCGAAATCTGGAAGGCCAAGACCAACGGCCGCTACGACATGGTGGCCAGCTACGACATCTGCAAATGGTCGGGCAAGCTCGGGCCGAAATACACCGAAGGCGATCGCCAGGCGCCGGAAGGCTTCTACACGGTGCGCCCGGCGCAAATGAACCCGCGCTCGAACTACCATCTGTCGTTCAACATCGGCTATCCCAACGCCTACGATCGCGCCAATGGCCGCACCGGCTCCAATTTGATGGTGCACGGCGCCTGTTCGTCGTCGGGCTGCTATTCGATGACCGACGCGCAGATCGAGCAGATCTATGCCTTCGGCCGCGACGCCTTCCAGGGCGGCCAGACCGAATTCCAGATCCAGGCGTTTCCGTTCCGCATGACCGCCGCCAACATGGCGCGCTACCGCAACGATCCGAATTACGACTTCTGGAAGATGCTGAAGGTCGGCTACGACAATTTCGAGATCACCAAGGTGCCGCCGAAAGTCGATGTCTGCGAGAAGCGCTACGTCTTCAATCAGGTTGCCGCAGACGGCCAGACATTCGATCCGACCGGTGCCTGCCCGGCGACGACGCAGCCTGACTCGCTGAAAAGCGCCTACAATTCCTACATGAGCACCTACGACGCGGCGTTCAGCGGCGCGGTCAAGGCCAGCGTGCCGGCGCCCAAGCCGACCATCGCCGGCATCAAGGAAGCCAGCATCGTCTCCGACTGGTCCAAGCGCAGGGCGCGCGGCGAACGCGTGCCGATCGACCCGCCGTCGCTCAACAACGACGGCTCGGTCACCGAAACGGCGCGTATGGGCCGTATCGATTCGCCGGCCGGCCGCAAGATGGCTGCCCTCGACGCCGAAAAAGCCGCCAAGCAGAAGGCCGAGGAGCAGAGGCTGGCTGCGATAGAGGCGGCCAAGCAAGCCAAGGAAGCCGCCAAGGCTCAGGCTCTGGCTGAAAAGGAGGCCGAGAAGGCCGCCAAGGAAGCCCCTGTCGCCACCGCGACCATCGCGGCCCCTTCCGAAGCCGCGCCAGTGGCTGAAACGCAAGCGGCGAGTGCCGACGAGAGCCGGGTGACGAAGCTGAAGAACAAGCTGCTCGGTATGTTCGGCGGTTGATGTCACCCGTGGCTGATCGCGCCGTTGTCTATGACCTCAAGGGACTGAACTGCCCCTTGCCCGTGCTCAAGGCGAAGAAGCGCCTTGCCGGCATGCAACCGGGCAGCCGGTTGTGGTTAGAGACCACCGACCCGCTCGCCGTCATCGACATTCCGGTATTCTGTTCCGAAAGCGGCCACCAGTTGATTGAAACGGCGGCGATGTCCGGTGGTCATCGCTTCCTGGTCGAGCGCGGAAAACAGCAATCGTAGAGTTCAACGTCCGGCAATCGCCAGCGGATTGTTTTCCAGCGCCGCGCGGTCGGGCGTATCGATTGACGGCCGGTTGGTGAAAGCGGCGAACAGCCGGCGGATATAGTCTTCCGGCATGTCGAGCGTGATCAGCACCAGCCGCGTGCCCCGCTGGCCATCCGGCCAGGCCGGCAGTTGCACCGGCGGATGCAGGATTTTTTGCACACCATGGATCACCAGCGGCCGCGACGGGTCTTCGCTGAGTTCGATGACGCCCTTCATCCGCAGCAGGCGCTCGCCATGCGTCGAACGCAGCAGGTCGAGAAACATCTCGATGGCTGAAAACGGCACCGGGCCGTCATGCACCAGCGAATAGGAGCGCACACGCGAATCATGGCGGTGGCCGTGGTCATGGCCATGTTCGTGATCATGCCCATCTTGATGATCGTGATGGTGGTCGTGATCGTGCGCCGCTTCGTCGCCGAGCCAGCGCCGCACATCGGCGGATTTGGTGGCGGGATTATAGAGGCCGCAGTCGAACAGCGCCGCCACGCCTGTCCCCGTGTCGGCGGCATCGAACAGTTCGGCGCCCGGATTGATGTGCCGCAGGCGCGCGCGCAGCGTTTCCAATTCGCGGGGGTCGCTGAGCAGATCGGCCTTGCTGAGCACGATACGGTCGGCAACGGCAACCTGCTTGACCGCCTCGACATGGGCATCGAGCGTGGCATTGCCGTTGACCGCATCGACCAGCGTGATGACGCCGTCGAGCCGGAAAGCCTGGACCAGCGCGGGATGCGCCATGATCGACTGCAGCACAGGCGCCGGATCGGCCAGCCCGGTGGTCTCGACGATGACCCTGGCAAGACGGGCGATGCGGCCGGTCTGCAGCCGGTCGACCAGATCGGCCAGCGTATCGACCAGTTCGCCGCGCACCGTGCAGCACAGGCAACCGTCGGAAAGTTGGATGATGCCGTCGGAAGACTGCTCGACCAGCAGATGGTCGATCGCCACCTCGCCGAACTCGTTGATGATGACCGCCGTGTCGGCCAGCGCCGGATCCTTCAACAGCCGGTTGAGCAGCGTCGTCTTGCCGGCTCCGAGGAAACCGGTCAGAACAGAGACTGGGATCGGGAAGCCGCTCATTGATCTCTATCTGCCTGTTTGAGCATGTCTTTTCCGAAAAACGGTATCAAAGTTTCGCTGTCGCGGACCTTCGGTTCGGCATCAGGCTTTAGTTCGCAACCTTGACCGGCTGGTCGCCCTGCGCGGCGGAGCCGGCAATCTTCGGGCCCGCGCCGGTCGGCGCCGGTCTGTCGGGCCGCCAACTCGGAATAGGCACGTCGGCGTATTCTTGGCCGCCCTGGTCGAGGATGGCCTTCGGTGCCGGACCGGTGGCGCCGCCAAGGCCAACGGCTACCAGCGTCGGCACATGGTCGAGCTTTTTCTGATAGGGCGATTTCGGCACGTTCTTGGCAACAACCGGCGGCGCTTCGGATTGTTCCTGCGGCGCCTTCCTCTTGCAGACCTCGTCATGCATGTCGTTGGGCGAGACCAGATCGCCATAGGGCGCCAGCGTGGTGACGGTGGCCGACCCGGCGGTCGGCGTGTCAAAACCCTGGTCGAGCAGTCTCGCAGCGGTCTCGGCACGGGTGACCGCCGATTTCTCGCCAAGCACCACCGCCACCAGCGTGCGCCCGTTGCGGGTCGCCGAACCGATCATGTTGAAGCCGGAGGGGCAGACAAAGCCGGTCTTCATGCCATCGGCGCCGGGATAACGGCCGATCAAAAGATTGTAGTTCGCGATCGCCTTCTTGCCGACGGCAAGCCCTTCTATCGAAAACCAAGACGCATATTGCGGGAACTCGCGGCGGATCGCCATCACCAGGACGGCAAGGTCGCGCGCCGTCGTGTACTGGTCCGGCGAATAGAGCCCGTTCGGATTGACGAAATGCGTGCCGTTCATGCCGAGCCGGGTGGCTTCGGCGTTCATCCGTTCGGCAAAGGCTGCCTGCGAACCGCCGACATTCTCGCCGACGGCCATGGCGATGTCGTTGGCCGATTTGACCAGCATCATCTTCAGCGCGTTGTCGAGCCGCATCACCGAGCCCGGCTTGAAGCCCATCTTGCTTGGCGGCTCGGAAGCGGAATGTTTCGTCACCTTGATCGGCGAATCAAGCTGGACCTCGCCCGCCGCGATCGCCCGAAAGGTCACATAAGCGGTCATCAGCTTGGTCAACGACGCCGGATACCAGCGCTTGAATGCATCCTGATGCTGCAGGATCTGGCCGCTGCCGAGGTCGAACACAACCACCGGATTGGCCAGCGCAGGCCCGGCCAGGACCGACAGCGCTATCGTGCCAGCCGAGAATAGCTTGAGGAAATGCCTGTGCCGCATGATCAAATCCGAAATCGCCTCTTGCCGTAGTCGCCCCTGGCTCCGTAAGATTTCGTTACGCGGTCGCCAGCATGATAGGTCCGACCCTCAAAAACCGGACCGTGCGGTGCTATTTACCCTATGTGACGCCAAGATGGCAAAGTGCCTGGCGATCACAATTGCAAGGCAGCGGCCAACACCCGCCTGTCCCAACAGCGAGATGGAACCATCATGCCAATCCTGAACCGTGCCGCCGAAATGCAGGACGAAGTTGCCGGCTGGCGCCGGCATCTGCACCAGACGCCAGAATTGAACTTCGACGTCTTCAAGACCGCTGCCTTCGTCACCGAAAAGCTGAAGGCCTTCGGCTGCGACGATGTGGTCACCGGCCTTGGCAAGACCGGCGTGGTCGGCATCATCCGCGGCCGCCAGGGCCAAGGCCCCACCATCGGCCTGCGCGCCGACATGGACGCGCTGCCGCTCAACGAGATCACCGGCAAGTCCTACGCCTCGACCATTCCCGGCAAGATGCATGCCTGCGGCCATGACGGCCACACGGCGATGCTTTTGGGTGCCGCGAAATATCTCGCCGAGACGCGCAACTTCACAGGTTCGGTGGCGGTGATCTTCCAGCCGGCCGAGGAAGGTGGCGGCGGCGGCAACGAGATGGTCAAGGACGGCATGATGGACCGTTTCGACATCTCAAAAGTGTTCGGCATGCACAACATGCCAGGCCTGCCTGTCGGGCAATTCGCCATTCGCCCGGGCCCGATCATGGCCGCCACCGCCGAATTCACCATCACCGTGCGCGGCAAGGGCGGCCACGCGGCGATGCCGCACGGCACGATCGACCCGATCGTCATCACCAGCCAGCTGGTCGGCGCCTTGCAGACGATCGCCTCACGCAGCACCGACCCGGTCGAGGCCGTGGTGGTGTCGGTGACCAAATTCCATGCGGGTGACGCCTACAACATCATCCCGGAAACCGCCGAAATCGCCGGCACCGTGCGCACCTTGCGCAAGGAAATCGCCAAGAAGTCCGAAGAGCGCATCCGCACCATTTGCGACGGGCTGGCGACCGCGTTCGGCGCCAAGATCGAGGTCGATTATCAGGCAAATTACCCCGTGACCTTCAACCACGCGGAAGAGACGGTGTTTGCCAGCGACGTCGCGATCGGTGTCGCCGGCGACGCCCATGTCCACCGAGGCATCCAGCCGGTGATGGGCGGCGAGGATTTCTCCTATATGCTGGAAGCCCGCCCTGGCGCCTTCATCTTCATCGGCAATGGCGACACCGCCGGTCTCCACCACCCGGCCTACGACTTCAACGACGAGGTCATCCCGCACGGCATGAGCTATTGGGTGAAGCTGGCGGAAACCGCGCTGGCCGCCTGATGCCTTCAACACCAAGGGCTGGCCGAATTGCGTTCGGCCGGCCTCTTGGCGAAACGATCCGAAGCGGCTATGTGTCTGCCCGCGTGGTCCCGTAGCTCAGTAGGATAGAGCGGCAGATTCCTAATCTGTAGGTCACAGGTTCGATTCCTGTCGGGATCACCATGCTTTTCAATGGCTTAGTGAAGAACCGCCATATTTTTTGCGAAACTAGGCCCGTTGGAGAGGGTGAAACCATCACGCCCTCATGCGCGCATTTGACAATCGTCGGGCCTCGGATGTGAGAGAGAACCCTCGCTTGCGCTGGCATTTTGGCATTCGTATTCTGCATTGGCTAACCGTGATCGCGCTCGCGGCGCAGATAGCCATTGCCTTCGGGCCGATGAACGGGCCGGGTATGGCGACGATGAACTGGCTTCCGCTCCATATGTCGATCGGCGTGACGATCCTTGCCATCATTGTCCTTAGGCTTTGCTGGCGCGTCCTCACCCGGGCTCCTGCCGGGCAAACTTCACAGCCCATACGATTTGCGACTTCATTCTTCCACGTGCTTCTCTACGTCACGATTCTCGCCGTCCTGATAACGGGATGGCTCGGCTACCGGCCAATGCCTTTCATGCCTCCCGCACGGCTTTTCGGATACTTGCCTGTCCCGCCGGCGCCATCCGTCGGAGCGGCAAGGGCTTTCGCGTTCATCCACGCAAAGCTGGTCTGGATACTGCTTGGATTCGTCGGCATTCACATCCTGGCTGCGTTTGTGCATTTCGTGCTGCTTCGCGATGATGTCATGTACACCATGCTCTTTGGACGTTCGGACATCGTTTCGCGCAAAGCGAAAGCGCAGCTTGCTGTCGACGATAGCTCACGCAATCGCCCATAATCCTCCCGCAATGACAGCCGCGTATCGCGCCGCCTTGCCCAAGGCGACGAGAACAACGAACACGCCGAGATTCACCCGTGCCGCGCCTGCCGCGATGGTGAAAGCATCTCCGATTACCGGAAGCCACGCAAACAGCAGCGTCCATTTGCCAAATCGTCGGAAAGTCCGGCTTGCCTGCTCATAACGATCGGGAGTGACCGGAAACCAGGGTCTGAGCCGGAGCGTATCGACGCCACGCCCCACAATCCAGTTCACCACGGAGCCGAGCGTGTTACCAATCGTGGCGACTGTCAGAAGCAGCGCCGGATCACCACGACCCGATGCGATAAGGCCGGCGAGGACCACCTCCGACGAGACCGGCAGGATGGTTGCGGCGAGGAACGCGCTGATGAACAGCGCGCCATAGAGCGTCACCACGCCGGACTATGCCCGCATGTCTACAACGCCCATCATGCCCAGCTGCTCATGCTCGAGGATGTGGCAGTGATACATTCTCGGCCCCGGCCGATCCTGCCGCAACAGCAGCCGCACCGTCTCTCCGCGCGCGACGTTGACGGTGTCTTTCCAGGCGCGATAGGCCGGCTTTGATATCTTGCCGCCGCGCTCGTGCTCGACCACCTGGAACTGCGTCCCATGCACATGGAATGGATGATCCATGTCCGCCTTGTTGACGATCTCCCAGAGTTCGACCTGTCCAGCTTTGCCGACGACGTCGACGCGGTTCATGTCGAAAGCGACGCCGTTGATCAGGAACCCCATCTCCATGCCGGTGGCATTCATGGTCATGGTCTCGGTGAAGACGAAGCGACGGCTGACGCCAGGAATGCCGAGGGCCGCGATTGGCCGCAGCCTGTCGGGCAGTGGCGGGACCGGCTCGGCCGGCGTCTCCGAAACATTGACCGTAAAGAGCGTCAGGCCGGCATCGGCGGGACGTCCAGGACCCATCCAGCCGCGATCGTAGTCGAGCGTGTACAGCGTGACGGGGCCAGGCTTCTCGAAGGAGACAATCAGTTCAAGCCGTTCCGCCGGGCTAAGCAGGATGTCGTCGGCTGCCACTGGCGCCTCCAGCAGACCGCCGTCCGTTCCGATGATCGTCATGGCCGCACCGTCGAAGGAGAGCCGCAAGAAGCGCGCGTTGGTCGCGTTGTAAAACCGGAAGCGCCGCTTCGTGCCGAAAGGGACCGTCAGCACCGGATTCTTCTGCCCGTTGACCAGCACATGGTCGCCGACGCGCCCATTCATCAGGTCGGTCATCGTATTGTCCGGCATCGTGCCATCGGCTGCGAGGCGTAGATCCGTGAACACCAGCACGGTGTCGCCGTAAGCGGCCGGGATCGGATCGGCCTTCGGCTTGACCACGAACGCGCCGGCAAGGCCGCGATAGACCTGCTCGGCCGTCTTGCCGTGCGGATGCGGGTGATACCAGTAGGAACCGGCGCTGCCTTCCGGCAGGTCGAAGCTGTAAGTGCGATCGGTGCCCGTTGCGACCGGGTCCATCGGATTGCCGTCCTGGTCGGCTGGTACCGGCATGCCGTGCCAATGAATGGTGCTCGCCTCGTCCGCAATCCGGTTGGCGAAGGTAATCTCGACCCGGTCGCCCTCGACCGCCTCGATGAGCGGCCCGGGGGAGATACCGTTATAGCCGAGGATCGGCGTGTCCAGCCCTTCTAAAAAACGCACCGTGGTGGACCCAGCCGTCAGCCTCGCCTTGAACAGGCCGGGCGTGCTGGCTTCGTTGGCGAGGCGGGACAAGTCGCGAAGGGCTTCTCCTTCCGGCAGCACGGCTGAGCCTTGCGGCGCGGCGCCCATATCGTGGCCTGCGTGGCCGCCCATATCCACGTCAGGCATGTCGTCCATCTTCATCTGGGCGACGGCACGCTCGCTCACGAGAACCATCGCAAGACCTGCCGCCAGAAAACCGCGTCGATGCATCTGCCGTCTCCCCGATCAGTCCTGGAGCGCCAGGGATGATCCTAAGAAGAAGACTGCCAATACCCGGTCAGGTCAATGCGGCGTTTAGGCCATCTGATCGGCCCAGCATCATGGCCATTGGAAGCTCGTCGGTGATCGAGCAGCCTGCGCAACCATTGCGCCAAAGACCCGCCATGGGCACCGACCGTCAGCGGCTGACGCGAACAGGACCGTCTCAGCCGACCCTGACGACAAAATGCTTCGTCACCGGCTCGATGATCTTCCAGGTTCCCTTGAAATCGGCTTCCACGACGAAGGCGTCGCCGGGGCCCACTTCGACCGGCGTGCCGCCGTCGGGGGTGATGATGATGCGGCCGGCGATCATGTGCACGAACTCGTAGTCGGTGTAGGTCGCGTGATAGGTGCCGGGCGTCGCCTGCCAGGTCCCCGACAACACCTTGCCGTCCTCGGTCGTGTGCTGCACGGCGGTTTTCATGGTCGGCTTGCCCTCGACCACTACCCAGCCGGCCAGATCGCCGGCTTCCGCGTTTTCGACGGCGCCGAATTTGAGGATCGTGCTGCGTGTCATGTCCTTGGCTCCGTCTATGCGTTGTGGGCGTTATTTGCCTGGACGGTCAGATATCCGATGCACCTGCCGCGGGCAATGCCGCCGGCAGTGCCAGGCGCCCGCGCATCCGGTTTGGGCCTAGGGTTTGTGCCGGGCCGAAACCAGCTCGGCCTTGCGCCCTCACCGCGGCCGCCTCGGAGCTGTTCGGCCTGCCGCGCGATGTGGCCGTTGTCGCCGGCACCACGGACGGCTGCGCCTCGTTCCTGGCGACCGATGCTGCGGCCATCGGCGACGGCGTCACGGCGCTGGGATCCTCGCTGACCATCAAGATCCTGTCCGACAAGCCGATTTCGGCGCTTCGCTTCGGCATCTACAGCCATCGGCTCGGCAATGCCTGGCTGGCGGGCGGCGCGTCGAATTCGGGCGGCAAGGTGCTGGCCCAGCATTTTACGCTCGCGCGTATCATCGAACTCAGCGCGGCAATCGACCCGGGGACCACGACCGGCCTCGACTACTACCCGCTCAGCGCCGCTGGCGAGCGCTTCCCGATCGCCGATCCGGCGTTGCCGCCACGCCTCCTGCCCCGGCCAGCGGCGCAAGCGGGCGCAGCCCAATGAAAGCCGGCTCATAAAACTTGGCTTCGAACCGCGAAGCTGGGACCATTTTGTCTCCTTCGGAGAGGTGGCGTGGCGATCCTTTCATGACATGGCGGCATCGGGAAGGCTGCGCCCGGGGACAAAATGCCTGCTGATCAGCCGCGACGACGACCGCACGGCCATCGAGGGCCTGCCTTTTATACTGACCGAGGCCGGCGAAGACGCCGAACTGGTGCTGCTCTCGGCCAGCGGGGGCGACCGCTACGATCTCGACCATTACCGCCGGCTGCTTGGCCCGGCAGCGGCGCGGCGCGTGCCATGCTTCTGCACCAACCCCGACAGGATCATGCTGACGGCGGTCGGCCCCCGCTTCGGCGCCGGCGAGATCGCCGATCTCTACGAAAGCCTTGGCGGCAACGTCATCCGCATCGGCAAGCCCTACAGGGCGATTTTCGACGTGGCCCTGACGCTGGTCGGCGACCCGGAGCGCCGTGGCGTGGTCTGCGTCGGCGACAGCGTCGAGCACGACATATCGGGGGGAAAAAGCGCCGGAATCGCCACCGCGCTGGTGCTAAGTGGAATACTGGCGGACACTTCAGATCTCGCCGCCGTTTTCGACGAACAGCAGGCCTGGCCGGACTATATCACCGAAAGCTTCAGCTTCCGGTGACCGCTTCCAGCATGCGCCGCGCGCTTTCCTCGTCGGTGATCAGGATCGTCGGTGCGATCAGGGTCATGGCGCCCAGCAGCGCCTCGGTCTTCTCCGCACCGCCGGAGGTGAGGATGCGGATCGGCGCCTTGCGCAGACGGTCGACATCCACCGACATCACGTGGCTGTTGACGGGATGGTCGACCAGATCGCCATTGCGGTCGAAGAAATGGAACAGAAGGTCGCCAACGGCGCCACGCGCAAGCAGGGCCTCCCGATCCGCTTCCTTGAGAAAGCCGCCGCGAGAGAAGGTGGTGGCCGAGGCGATGCCGCCGACGCTCAGCAGAACGGCATCGAGCACGTTGGCCATTTCAAAAACCTCCTGCAGGCCGCATCGCTCGACCAGCGCGATCTTGGTCTCGACGCTGTCGACGACGGCCGGCGTCGGGATCAGATAGCCGTCGCCCTGGAAGATTTGGGCGAAGCGCCAGGCGAACTCCGCCGGGTTGTAGCGCCGCACGACGCCGACGCCGCCAAGCAGAGAAATGACCTTGAAGTCGGTGAGCGACTTGGCGCTGATGAAGGGCAGGCTCGAGAACAGCGTCCGGCCCCAGCCCACGCCGACCCGCATGCCGGATTTCATCGTGTCGGACAGGAAACTGCCGGTCTTGGCGCTGATTGCCGGCAATGGATCGGCGTCGGGCGTGGAAAGCGGCGCCACCAGCGCCTGCTGCAGCCCGAACGTCTTTTCCAGCGCGCGCTCCAGCCGCACGATTTCGGACAACTCGCTTTCGATGCTGATCTTGACCTCGTTGCGCGCGCGGGCGTCCGCCAGCATGCGTACGATGGTGACGCGGCCGACCCCGAGCACGTCGGCGATCTCGTTCTGCGTCATCTGCTCGACGAAATACATCCAGGCGGCGCGGATCCTCAGGCGATCCGTCCGGCTTTCGCTGGCGACCTGCTCGGTTGCCTCGCCTCGGCCGTTTTCGCTTTCGCCCTGTCGTCGCCTGCTCACGCTTGTCTCTCCCCCTGCGGCAATGGACGAGCGCGCCGTCGCCGATTCTGCATGCTGGTCTAGTATCGCCTATTGATCTACCAATCGATAGGAACAATGTAGAGGTGATGGCCGCCACCTGTTGGCGGCCATCCGCAGCAATTTCGAGGCGATCCGCGATGCTCCGACAAATCTCCGAAGATGTCCGCGTCAATCTGAAAGACCGGCTGCGGGAAGTCCGCGACGTGATACGCCAGAGCCGCCATGACGGCAGCGGCGACGTCAGTGTCCTGCGCGAAGCAACCAGCCATCTGCCGTCGTTTCCGGGCAAGGGCATCGAAGGCCTGCTCAGTCATGCCGCGAGCGCCGTCGACGAAGCGCTGTCGATCGCTGAATCCTTCGTCCCGCATGAGCGCCCGATAAAGGTGGACGGCACGACCGTAAAAGGCCTCGGCACCTATTTTCCGGTCGGCAACGAGGATCGCCAGTTGAGCGCGGAGCGCCTGTTCCGGCGCGATATGTACTATCTGACCAAGGCGGTGCTTGCCGGCCTGAACATCGACAATGCCCGCATCCACGAAGCCGATTTCGCGGCCGTCCATGCAACGATGCGCAAGCGGCATGGCGACCTTTTGGCCGCATTGGCCGCGCCGGGCGCCGGACTGCAGGCGATCGCGGCCATTTGTTCGGCGTTGCTGGTCGAGTGCCTCAACCAGCGTCCCGTTCGCTTTGCCGAGACCGCGCCGGAAACGCCGGCGGTGGGCGGCCAAGCGCTCGACATAAGCTGCCTGGCGCCGCTCGCTTTGGCTTGCGGCCTGGCCACCACCGGCAGGGACGGTTCGCCGGAGCCGGATATGCTGGAGATCGCGATCCTGGCAGCCGATATCCGCCACGACCGCATCGTTCAGGCCTGCGCCAGGGCGAACCCGATCAGTGAATTGACACCGGTTTTCGCCACCTTGCTTGCCCATTTGCCGTAATTATCGAGACCTCGGCTAGCCTTCCGCCGCCATCGCCATGATCGTTTTCTTGGCGCGCTGGATCGAGGCCGGGCTCATCGAGAGTTCGGTCAGCCCCATCCTCACGAAGGTCGCAATGAGATCGGGGCGGCCGGCCGCCTCACCGCACATGCCGACCATGATGCCGGCGGCGACGCCGGCTTTGGCCGTCATGTCGATCGCCGCCATGACGGCCGGATTGGTGACATCGTTGAGCTTCGCCACGGTCGGGTTGAGCCGGTCGGCGGCCATGATGTACTGGGTGAGGTCATTGGTGCCGATCGAGAAGAAAGCGACCTCCCTGGCCAAAGCCGGGGCGATCAGCACGGCGGCCGGGGTTTCGATCATCACGCCGAGATCGAACGTCGCATGTGGCACGCCTTCGGCTTTCAGTTCGGCGGCGCATTCATCGACCAGAAGCCGCGTCTGCCTGACCTCACCAATATCGGACACCATCGGCAGCATCACCTTGATGTTGCCGTGCACGGCCGCCCGCAGCAGCGCCCGCAGCTGGCGCTTGAAGATGTCGGGCCGGTCGAGGCACATGCGGATGCCGCGCCAGCCGAGGAAGGGGTTTTCCTCATCGGGAAATTCGATGCCGGTAATCGGCTTGTCGCCGCCGATGTCGAGCGTCCGCACGATGACCGGATACGGCGCAAAAGCCTTGGCCAGCGCCGCGTAGGTTTCCGCCTGCATGTCTTCCGAGGGCAGGTGCATGTGGCGCATGAACAGAAGCTCGGTGCGGAACAGGCCGACGCCCATGGCGCCGGCCTCCAGCGCCGCCTCGATTTCCTCCAGCGAGCCGATATTGGCCGCGACTTCGATGATCCTGCCGTCGGCGAGCTTCGGCGTCACCGTCTTGAAGACGGTCAGCCCGGCGCGCTCCCTTGCCGCCGCTTCGACGCGGCCGGCGAAGTCGGCGCGGGTCGCCTCGTCGGGGTCGATGATCACATGGCCGGCATTGCCGTCGAGCGCGACTTCTCGCGCCGTGCGCAAGGCATTGACCTGATGGCCGAGGCCGAGCACCGCCGGAATGCCGTGCGAGCGGGCGATAATGGCGATGTGCGAGGTCGCGCCGCCATGGCCGCAGACCACGCCGCCGATGCGCTTTAGCGGCGCGCGCGCCAGATCCCAGGCGCCGATGTCGTCGGCAATCAGGATAGCCCCTTCGGGGATGTTTTCGAGGCTGACATCGTCCTGCCCCAGCAGCACTAGGCAGATCTGCCGGCCGACCGCATGGACGTCGTCCGCCCGCGCGTTGAGATAGTGATCGTCGACAGCGCCGAAATCGGCGGCGATGGTGGAAGCTGCTGTGATGACAGCCGAAATCGCATCGTTGCCGCCCTTGATCAAGGTCTCGGCCTCGCCGGTCAGGCTGTCGTCGGCGGCGATGTCACGAAGCGCGGCGACGATGCCGCGGTCTCCAGCCGACAGGCTGTCCTGCGCCAACGCATGGTCCATGCGCGCCTGGACGGCGCCAACGGCGGCGCGGAACCTGTCGATCTCGCCGGCAATCTCCTCCGCCTGCAACATGCGGCCCTGTCCGGCAATATCGGGCGGGAAATGCGCGAAGGCCGGTCCGATGGCGAACCCTTCGCTAGCGGCCACGCCGCGCAAGCCGGTTGCTCGACCAAGCGCCGCCGGCACGGATTCGGGCGCTGGCGCGGGTGCCATTTCCTGCCCATTCGCCGGGCTCTGCGACTCAGCTTCATCATCCAGGCCCGCTCGCGGATTTTCCAGATAACCGATCAACGCCTCGATGGCCTCGATGGCGTCGGCGCCATTGGCCCGCACAGTGACTTCCTGGTTCTCCTTGACCGCCAGCAGCATGAGCTTGACTGAGCTCTTGGCGCTGACCGCCTTGCCGTCCTTGACCAGCTCGACATCGGATTCGAAACCCTTGGCGAGTTTGACGAACCGCGTCGCGGGACGGGCGTGCAAACCTTCATGCACTCTGACGATGGTCGAGCGTTCCATGGCAAATACTCTGCTTTTCTTGGCGCCACTGCCAGACGGGTGACGGCGCGGACACTGTCAGGCGGCGATGGTGATGATCGTGCCGGTCTTCAGGGCGGTCACGAGCGCTTCCGGATCGACCGGCGATGCGCAGATTTCCCCTGGCCTCTCGGCCTCGGCGGCGCCGTTGAACGAGATGACGACATGGCCCATTTCAAGCACCTTGCTCCAGGCGCTGGCGCCGATCGCCGTTATGACAGCGGAAACCGGGCCGAGGGTGATCGACGCGCCCTTTTGAGGCGCGCCGTCGCTGGGTCCGTATTCCGTCTTGTGGAGCACGGAAACTTCTGCAAGCTCCGGCGGCGAGCCATCCGCAAACAGTATGACCACGCCCGCTTCGGCGAGGTCCGCCACTTCGGGGCCGATGGCGGTGACCCGTGTTCTCAGAAGAACCGTCATATGGCGAACCTCATTGTGTACCTGTCTTCAGAACACGATCAGGCTGACGACCCAGGCGATCAGCACCGAGACCGGGCCCATGATCTGGCGGCTGATGAGCACCGCCGGAACCCCGATTTCGATCGTCTTCGGTTTGGCTTCACCGAGCGCCAGACCGACGGGGACGAAGTCGCAGCCCACCTGGGTATTGTAGGCAAACAGCGCCGGCAGCGCCATTGCCGGCGAAATCGTGCCGTTGGCGATCTGCGGGCCGATGATGGCGACGCCGATGACCTGCGCGATAACAGCGCCCGGCCCGAGGATGGGCGACAGGAACGGCAGGCCGCAGATCGCCGAGATGATCAGCAGGCCGACGATGTTGTTGGCCAGCGGACCCATCGGCTGTGCCAGCACATCGCCGATACCGGTGTAGAGGATCAGGCCGATGAGCATGGTCACGAAGGCCATGAACGGCAGCACGTTGCGGATGACCTGATCGATGGTGCGGCGGCCGGCGTTGAAGAAGATGCCGACGATACGACCCATGACGCGGCCGATCGTGCTGATGAGGCCGATCAGCCCGCCCTCGCTAGGCAGCGCCGTCGGCGTCGCATTGGTGTTGCTCGAACTCATCGCTGCTGCTCCCCCTGCAGTCGTGACCGTTTCGGATCCGTCCGCCATTGTGATGTTGGCCGGCTTTACGCCCGAAACGTAGATGTCCTCGGTGATGAACTGGGCCAGCGGCCCGGATTGACCGACCGGCGTCAGATTAACGGTCGGGATACGCTTGCGCGGATAGACGCCGCATCGTGCGGTGCCGCCGCAGTCGACGACGACAACCGCCATCTCGCTTTCGATCGGCGGCGCCCTGAACCCGTCGACGGCTTCGGCACCAGTCATATCGGCGATGAGTTGCGCCACGGGATGAATGCCACCGCCGGTCACCGAAACAACCTTGCTTCGCTGCGCGGTCGGCTCGATGACCAGCGGGCCACCCCAGCCGGTCTTGCCCTGGGAAATCCGTACGGCTTTGTATGTCCTGTCCATGATGTCCTCCCCGCCCTTACAACTCGACGCCCTGGCGGCGCGCCATGATGGCGGTGATGCGTTCGGTCAGCATGCCCTTGAGCAGGATGATGACGAGACCGACGATGGCGTACCAGATCGCCACCTTGACGTGGTAGCCGGCCACGACGACGCCCTTCTTCTCCAGCTCCAGCAACGCGACGAGAATGCCGCCCCAGACGAAATATTCGCCGGGATTGATGTGCGGGAACAGGCCGAGCGGCGGGTGCACATAGGACACGGCCGCGTCATAGAAGGCCGGCTTGTGCTTTTCTTCCAGGAACGATCCGAACGTATAGGCCATCGGATTGGTGAGGAAGAACACCGCAAGCAGCGGCAACAGCGTGTAGCGGGTCAGTGCGATCCGGCCGGCGCCGCGCGCCAGGCCATGCACGCGCTCTTCGCCGACCAGTTCGGTGACGGCATAGAAGGCCGTCATCAGCACCACCAGCGTCGGAATGATGCCGGTGACGAAGCCGGCGAAGACCTCGCCGCCCTTCTGGAAGATGCCGATGAAGTACTTGCCGATGGCGGTCAGCCAGCCGAGTTGCTCTTCCTGCTGAACGTCTTTCAGCTTTTCCTTGAACTCATCGACGGTGATGGGTCCGCTGTCCGCTTGCGCCAGGACAACGAGATGGTCGGAGGCATGCTCGACGGCGAGCTTGCCATGCAAAGCAGCATCCGAGACCATGGCACCTGCGACATGCAGATTGTGCACGGCCATGTCGGCATGCTGCGCCAACAACGAAAATACAGACATTTCTCCTCCTTATGCCGCCCGCCGGTTAATCCCAGTCGGTGCGCGGCGTCCTCTCGTCCTCTAGGCCCTTGCTACGTTCAAACCGGACAGACCCGGCTTCTTCCCCGGCTCCGACCGTGTTTTGTCGATCTGTTCGATCGCCCGTTTCACGGCCTCGGCCACACCGGATTCCCCCTCCCCCATGATTGCAGGGTTGGACCGGAGCCGATCGAGGGGAACGCCCTCGAACTCTTCATGTCTTTTGAATTTGGTGAACACGGAACGGCCGCTCATCACCATCAGGCGGCGCACGACCAGATCGGGTGTCACCACGACAAGCGCGATGGTGCCCTTGGCCAATCGACCGCGAAAATTGCCGGCTCCGACGAAGCCATCCTTGTACTGATCGGTGACGCCCCTGAAAACGTCAGAATAGTGCCGCATCTGCAGCCAGACGCCGAGCGATTGCAGCGCCCACACGATAACCAGCAGAAGCAGTCCCCACTGCCAAATCGCCATTCGGTTCTCCTCCCGAAGCCTCAGTTGAACCGCACCTTGGACCAGCACGCGACAACAGCAAAGTGAGAACATTTGTTTCCGAGAATGTCAATATGTATGATATTGACCTTATCTGCCATCATCCACAGGGACGCTGACAGATTTCGGCGACGGCACCATTGTGCTACCCTGGCCGGGAAACAGGATACGAGGAATATGGATCTGCCCTTTAGGGACGAACTGGCCTTGATGCCCGACCTTCGCCATCGGTTGCGGCAGCTGCGCTGGTTCCGCGCCACCTTTCGCGGCAGCGCCAAGGTGGTTTCGGAGACTTTTGGCGTGCGCTTTGAAATCGACGAGGCCAAGCTCACCAGGGCCTTTCTCGACTGGGTCGAGATCATGGAGGCGCAGAAGCGCTTCGCCGCGATCGACCGCGCCGACTTCATCGTCTTTGCCGCCGGCCTCGTGCTGCGCGAGCTGATCAAACAGGCGCCGGCCAGGGAAATCTCCGGCCTCACTCAGCTGATCGAGACGGAAACGAATGCCGGCACGCTGGAAATCGTCCGCTTCTGGCCGGAGGGTTTCTTCTACACCAACTACTGCGTCTCGGTGATTTCGGCGATCCACGAGCAGGAATTCGGCACGGCACCCAGCATCGACAAATGCGCCGACGACCTGCGCACCTGGTGGTCTTATCGCGAGAACGTGACCGAGGTGCCGGCGTATGCGGTGGCTTTCCTCGACCGCTTCCTCGGCGCCGAGCCGAACTGGATAACGCCGGATCGAGCGCAGTCCCGGCAAGCCATGCAACGGGCGCTCGGGACTTCCCGTGCGAGCGATGGGCTGCGCCAGCTTTGAGCCCGTCGGCTTGTGGCCCAAACACCCGCGCTATTGAACATTTGATTTTTTGCCGATAGCGATGTGCGGAATTGACTCGATGGAGAAGCGCGTGGCGCGACCAAGGCCTATTATTTTCGATTGCGACGGCGTTCTCGTCGACAGCGAACCGCTGGCCGCCAGGGCCTATGAGCGCGTCTATGAAAAGCACGGCATGCCCGGCGTCCATGGCGGCATTATCGCCCAATGCGTCGGCATGAAGCAGTCCGACATCATCGCCAAGATCAAGGATTTGACCGGCCACCAGTTTCCGGCGGCGGCGGATGACGATATCTGGGCCGAGACCAAGGTGGTGTTTTCGCAGGAATTGAAACCGACACCGGGCATCACCGCGTTTCTGCGGACTCTTGCCGGCGACCGCTGCGTTGCCTCGTCATCCTCCGTCGAGCGCATCAACCACAGCCTGGCCGTTACGGGACTGGCGCGATTTTTCGGCGATGCGATCTACAGCTCCTCGATGGTCAAGAACGGCAAGCCCGCGCCGGACATTTTCCTGTTCGCCGCCGACAAGATGGGCGCCAACCCCGCCGACTGCATCGTCATCGAGGATTCGCCCTTCGGCATCCAGGGCGCCGTCGCCGCCGGGATGACGGCGATCGGCTACACCGGGGGTGGTCATACCTACGCCGAACATGGCGCACGGCTGATGGCGGCGGGTGCCGATTTCGTCTGCGTCGACTGGCATGAAGTTAGCCGGCAATTGGCTGGACTCGGTGTTCCTGCCTGATCTGCTAGCGAACAGGCAGTCCAAGACGGACCCAATCGCCAGGCGGGATCACTGGCCCGACACGGAAATTGAAAGACAAGACCCTCGTCGCATCGCTGTCGACCTCGCACCGGAAGCCCAGATGATACCAGGTGGTTGTCGTGCGGAAGGCTACATCGGGGGCGTCGAGGATATTGCCGGCCTTCAGCGGAACACTTGGGATCAGCTCGGGGAAATAGGAGGCATCCAGCAATTGCTGCTGCAACGCGCTGGCGCAAAGTTTGGCTGCCCGCTTGCCGCGAGGCACTCCGGCCATCGAGCTTGTGGCCGACGCGTCGCCGGTCGCGCCCTGTGAGTAGAGCTTGCGGACGCCCGGAAGGTCCGAATAGCGCCGCGATGCAGCGGCTACGTCCGTGGAACTTGGCCTCCTAGCGCTCTCGCTTGCGGACTTCGAGACCTTTGAAGGCTCGGGCTTTGGCGCATTTGCAGGCCTGGGCTTCGGCGCTTCGGCTGATGTGGGAAGCTCGATTGTGGGAAGCTCGGCCTCACTGTCGCTACCGGCCGTAGCCAATGGCGTTGGTGCCTCGGCCGTTTGCTTGTTTGCGTCGTGCGCGTCTTGTTCGACTGCCTGCTGTTTGTCTACGTCCTGGGCTGAAGCTGCCTGTTTCTCCTGCGTGGGCTCGGCCTGCTTGGCTGCGGTTGCCGGCTTCTCGCCGACTCTGGTTGAATCTGCCGGCGCGATGGATTTTTCCTCTGCCTGCTTCGGCACGACAGGCTTCGAATCCTCATCCTTGGCCGGCGCGGGCGAATTGTCTTCAGCGCTGGCCCCATCCAGGGATTTCCTGGGGCCGCCATCCTTGTCGCCGAACTGAAAAACGGGCTTCAGGACTTCGATTGGAGGGGGCTTGCGCGCCTGCTTTTCCGACGGAGGCGGTTTTTCAACTTTCTGTTCGGGCGGCTTTTCAACCTTCGGTTCCGGCGGCTTAGGGGGCAACACGGGAGCAGGTCTCGGCTTCGGCTGCTCGGGCGGAGGCACGAGCGCGACATTGACTGGCTGCTCCTCCTGCGGCTGTTCCGGAGGCGTGGGTATGCCATATACCAGGAGCGCCGCGACAAGCGCATGCAGGATCAGCGATGCGGGGATGCCCCACAACAGATTCCGACGCCGTTCTCCTGTCTCGCCCTTCATCCTGACCGATGTGGAATGAAATAGCGGCGGCTTCAAGCATAAGCACTGGATTGGCGCAATTTGGCCGCTGACAGGTTGGTGATCTGGATCACCACGCGCAGGGCCTTGCTATCGAGGCGCGACTCAACAAGCGGCCGCCCGTCCGATTTCATCAGACCTGGGATCAGCTAGCTTGCTGCGGGCCCAGGACCCCGTTCAGAAGCCCCTGGTCCAGCCGCGTTTCTCCAAACCAGTTCAGCCGGTTGATGCTGATGAAGCCTGCATCGATCGCCGCGTTTTCGTCGCCCGGCTGGCTGGCATGGTCGCGGCCGCGCGGAATGGTGATGACCGTGCGATTTCCATCGCTCTCCACGATCTCGGCCTTGCGGGCGATCTTGTCGCGGCCGATGCGCGGCTGCCTGACTTCGGCCGGCAGAGAAGTCGGCAGGTTGATGCTCAACCAATGGCCATCCGTCGCCCAGTCGGCACGCGACCGCCACAGTGAGGCGATCAGCGTGCCCAGCCACTGGTCATCGGCATCGGTGAAGTGAGGGTTCTTCACGCGAGAGAAGCCTATGGCAGGCACGCCCCAGAAGGTCGCCTCCCGGGCAATGCCGAGCGTGCCTGAATAAGCGAGATCCTCGGCGACGTTGCGGCCGTCATTGACGCCCGCCAGCACCAGGTCCGGCTTCCGCGCATCGGCAAACAGCCACGTCATTGCGCTCACCACGCAGTCGGCGGGCGTGCCGGAACAGGAATACCAGGCCGGCCTGACGCGCTGCATCGTCAAGGGCCGAGCGATCGTCAGCGACGAACCGGCGGCGGTGCGCTTGCCATCGGGCGCGACCACCCACACATCGTCGCTCAACAAGCCGGCGGCCTTGACGAGACGGGCAAGCCCCGGGGCTTCGATGCCGTCATCGTTGCAGATCAGAATTCTCATGGTTTTCTTGCCTCCGGCACCGTGATGCGCTGGCCGGTGCGGCATTGCGTGCGCAGCGGCGGGATGTGGCTTTTGAGATCATCGAGAAGATCGGCGGCGCAGGAATGACCGAGCGCCATAGGGCGCCCCGCTCCTTCCCAGATCTCGACATTGCCCGACAGCGTCGGATGGGTCGGCATGCGCACCCAGTCCGCCCGACCGGCCTTGTGCAACAGATCGCCCGGCGAGCCTGACGGCAGATGCCCGGTGAGCAGCACTGGAAAACCGGCCTGGTCGGCGCGCGGCAGCAGCCGCGACGAGGGTCCGGCCTCACCCATGCCGTCATCGGCAAGCAACGGCAGCGACGGCAGGGGATCGGCATCGGTCCAGTCGGCTGCATCCTGCAAGCGGCGAAGCAAGATCTCCGAGACACCTTGTAACAGGGATGCGGTGGCGCCGATCTGCGCTTCCAGTGACGAACGCATGCCGGCATGGATGGCAAACGGTCCCGGCAAGGCCGCGATCAATTCGAGCGACCGGCCCGACAGCGGCGTCGGCAAAAGACACCCCTGCGGATGCTTCGCAACCCACTGCGAAATCTCGCGCGCCCGCGCCGCGCCCGGCACTGGATCGGCGCCGTAGGAGGCGTCGAGGACAAGAAGGTCGCATTGCGGGATCGTGTCCATGACGAAGACATTGCTGTCCGGCACCACGTCGGCGGAATAGGCAACGCGGCTTTCGCCATCATCGACGGCAAACCAGACGCCGCCAACGACATGCCCTGACCGTCCAGTCCTGATGGAGAGATTGCCGCTCTCCAGCGTATCGCCGGGCTCGAAAAGCTCGACGCGATCTTTTGGAAAGGGGAACTGCTTGAGATCATTGGGGTCCGCGTAGCCGGCAAGTGCGGCCGGAGCCTCGTCGCGGGTCTCGGCCGTCATGAAGATCGGGCCGACATAGCCGCGCGACAACAGCCAGCTCAGCGCGCCGATATGGTCCTCATGGGCATGCGACACGAGCAGCGCGTCGATGTCGGCGATCGACCCGTTCAGCGCCGGATAATATTCTGCTCCGGAAGCGCCGACCTTGATGCCGATGTCGAGCAGGATGCGATCGTTTCCGCTGCTGACAGCAAGACTGGTGCGGCCCTTTTCCCCAAAGCCACCGAACAGATCGAGCATCATCATGATACCGCCCCCACCGCCGGGATCAGCCAGCCGGATCGTATCCGCAGGCGCGCCTGGGCTCCGCTCTCCAGCACGACCGGGTCGGGCTGTTCGAAATGCAAGATGAGGTCGGGGCTGGCGAAAGGCGTGAATTCGATGCGCGCCGAGCCGCCCTGGTAGATCACTCGCTTGACCAAGCCGTCGAAACCAGGGCCGTCCGGCGACACGTCGAGATCGGCTGACCGGCAGCAGATCCTTGCGCCAGCGCGCGGCCGCTCGCCAAGCCGGCAGCGGACAACCAGCTCAGCGCCGAGAACCCGGACCTTGCAGTGACCTGCCTGTTCCGCGCCGAGCACATCGGCGGGCAGCAAAATACCTTGCGAAATGAAGGACGCCACCATTTCATTTGCCGGCTCATGATAGAGTTCGCGCGGCGTCGCCAGCTGGGCAAGGCGCCCGCCATCCATCACCGCGATGCGGTCGGCCAGCGCCATCGCCTCGGCCTGATCGTGGGTGATGTAGACGATGGTCGTGCCGGTGCGCTTGTGGAAGGACGCGAACTCGTCCTCCATCGAGGCCCTCAGATACACGTCGAGATTGGCGAGCGGCTCGTCGAACAGCACCAGCGAGGGCGCGGCGACAAGGCAGCGCGCCAGCGCCACGCGCTGGCGCTGGCCACCGGAAAGATTGGCCGGCCTGCGGTCGCCCAGTCCTTGCAGGTTGACCAGGGCGAGTGCGTCCTCAACCTTCCGGCGCGCAACCGCCGTGTCCAGCTTCGCCACCTTCAGCGAATAGCCGATGTTTTCTGCCACCGTCATGTGCGGCCACAGTGCATAGTTCTGGAAGACGATGCCGACGCGCCGCTGTTCCGGCGCGACACTGCCGCCCTTGCCCGACACGACCTCGCTGCCGATGCGGATTTCGCCTGATGTCACTTTCTCGAATCCGGCGACCAGCCGCAGCAACGTCGTCTTGCCGCAGCCGGAGGGCCCGAGCACCGCCAGGAACTCGCCGTCGGCGACATCGATCGACACGTCCTTCACCGCATCGAAATTGGCGAAGCTCTTGGTTACATTGTCCAGGCTCAATCGCGCCATGGCAGCACTCCGCTGGGAAGGTAGGGGGCAAGCAGATTGGTCACCAGCATCAGCACGAAGGTGACCGCCACCGTGATGACCGACATCGCCGCCGCGTAGTTGGAATCGCCGCCCTGCTCGAAAGAAAACATCACGACGCCGATCGTCTCCGAGCCCGACGACCACAGCAGCGCCGACACGGTAAGCTCGCTGAGCGCGGTCATGAAGATCAGCAGGCCGCCGGCGATTGCCGCGGGTGCGACGAGCGGAAAGATGATCGTGCGCATGCGCGTGAACAGCCCGGCGCCCGCCACTTGCGCAGCCTCCTCCAATGCCCGGTCGATCTGATGATAGCCGCTGATGGTTGGCCGCAGTGCCAGCACCAGGAAGCGGGCGAGGTAGGCGTAGAGGATGATCCAGACCGTGTTGTAGAGCTGGATGCCGGTCAGCGGGATCGGCCGCAGGAACAGCAGCAGCGAAGCGATCGCCAGCACCACGCCGGGCAAGGCATAGGGCAATTCGACCGAAAGGTTGAGCAACCGCACCCAGCGCTGCTTGCCCCAGGCGATCAGATAGCCGATCGGCACGGCGACGATGACCGCGAAGAAGGCAGCCGCGATCGATAGCCAGAAGCTGTTGAAGAAGGCGCGATTGGCCGCGTCATGCTCGAACAGCACGAAACGATAATTGTCGAGCGTTATCGTCTTGGCGGTGAGCGCAATGCCGTAACCCGGCACCAGCGACGTCAGCACTAGCCCGAACAGCGGCAGGACCAGCACCAGGACGACCAGCAGCCACATGCCGGCCTGGACGGCGGGCCGCCACCGGCCGAGTTCATAGGGATCAGCCGCCAGCGATGTCGAGCTGATGCGATAGTCGCGGCGGCGGCTCATGACCTCCTGGGCCAGAATGCCCGCCATGGCGATGACGCCGATCAGCACCGACAGGAATGCGGTTTCGCCCAGCACGGCGGGGCCGCCGCCGGCCAATTTTTGATAAATCAGCGTTGGCAGCACGAGATAGTTGGCGGGAATGCCGAGGAAGGCCGGAATACCGAAATTGCCGACGCAGGACACGAAGGCGAGTGCCGCTGCCGCCATGATCGACGGCGTCATCAGCGGCAGCACGATGGTGATCAGCACGGTGAACCAGCCGGCGCCGCCCGCCCGCGCCGCCTCGACCAGTTCGCGCGGCAGCTTGCGCAGCCCGGCACGCACCAGGAGGAAGACCAGCGGGCCGTACTGCACGCCGAGCAGCAGAATGATGCCTGATGTGGAATAGAGCGGATTTTTGGTACCGAGCGGCGGTGCCGCGCCGAAGAGCTTGAGGAACGGACTTGCCGGGCCGAACAGTTGCAGCCAGGCCAGCGCCGTCACCTGTGGTGCGATCATCAAGGGCATGACGTAGCAGAGCACCAGGGCACCGCGGCGACGGATATCGGTCAGCGTGATGAGGACGGCCACCAGCGTTCCAGACAGCACCGCTAGCAGGGTGCCGCCGACGCCGACTACCAGCGTGTGCCAGGTCGCGATCCAGGTCGCTGGGCTGGCGAGCCCCACCCTTATCGCGGCGGTAGACAGCGTGCCGCCGGGTGCCACGATCTCCTTGATGAGGCGCAGCATCGGCAGCAGCGACAGCAGGACGATGACGATGGCTACCGCCGCCGTCAGGGCCATTTCCTGGCCACGGCTTTCCCTGATCCGTGTTGACATGGTTGCTTTTCCCTGGGGATCGATCGGCCGATGCGCTCGGATTTCACCCGTCAGGGATGCCGTTGTGACGGCATCCCGCCGGGATTGCCGGCTCAGCCGCCGAACAGTTCCGAGAACTTCGCCTTGTCGGCGTCGGTCTTGGTGACGATTGCCTTGGTGTCGAACGGCATCACCTTGATCTTGACGCCTTCCGGCAGCCATTCGGGGCGGCCGACCGAGGCGCGCGCCGGCAGATAGCCCATGGACAGTGCGAGCTTCTGGCCGTCGTCGGAAAGAATGAAGTCGACGAACTTCTTGGCGCCGTCGACATTCTTGGCGGTCTTCATGATGGCGACCGGTTCGGTCACCGCCGGCACGCCTTCGCTGGGGAACACGAACTCGACCGGCGAACCCTTCTTCTTGGCATTCATCGCCATGAAGTCGACCAGGATGCCATAGGGCTTCTCGCCTGATGCCACCGACTTCAGCACGGCGCCATTGCCGCGCACGCTGACGGTATTGTTGGCCTTCAGCTTCTGGAAGAAATCCCAGCCATAATTGGCATCGCCGACGAAGCCCGAAAGCAAATAGGCGGCCGCACCCGAATAAAGCGGGCTCGGCATGACCAGGCCATCGGCATAGACGGGCTTGGTGAGGTCGGCCCAATGCTCCGGCTTTTCAGCGGCCGCTGTGTTATAGACGATGCCGGTGGTGATCAGCTTGCTGCCGAAATAGGTCTTGTCGGCGTCATAGGCATCCGGCTCGATGCCATCAAGCTTTGCCTCTGGATAGGGCAGCAGCCGGTCGTCCTTCTTCAACAGCTCCATGCTGACCGCGTCGGCGATCAGAAGCACATCGGGCTGCGGGCTGCCGGCGGCGAACTCCGCCGCCATCTTGGTGAGGATGTCGCTTGTTCCGGAGCGATAGATGTTCACATCGATACCGGGCTGCGCTTTCTTGAACGCATCCACGGTCTTGGCCGCGTCGGCTTCAGGCTGTGATGTATAAAGCGTCAGTGTTTCGGCGTTTGCCACGCCGGCAAACAAAGTTGCCGCGAGCGCCAGCTGGCTGGCCAGCAGCTTGATGAAGTGCGTCTTCATGAGACCTCCTGTCTTTCTGTGCATGACCGGTCCGGCCCCTGGCCAGTTCCCCGTCTCTTCCTCCCTGCACGGCGCATATGACTGGTGGATGACACAGCGCGTGAAACCCACAAAATATGTTCATATGTACAATGTCAATTACAAATGAACAGGATTGTGCCACAGTCGACGCGCCGGAAACCGGCATCAGTTGACATCCGGCCGCCGTTTCTCCGAAGAGGGCATCCGGCCATGCCATGGCTCATGAAGGAGGAGGACCGATGCCCACGGAAAAACCCACACCGGCTCGCCTCCCGATGGTCTCGTCGGATCTCAACGTCAAGACGGCGTGGCTCTACTATGTCGAAGGCTTCACGCAGGAGCAGATCGCCGAAAAGCTCGATGTCTCCAGGGTGAAGGTCATGCGCACACTTGCCGCCTGCACCGCCGAAGGCATCGTCGTCACCATGATCAATGCCCCGACGGCCGAACAGGTCGGGCTCGAGCGCGCGCTTGAGAAGCGCTGGGGTCTCAACGCCGCCGTGGTCATCCCGACGCCTTCGGCGCATGACCATCTTGAAAAGGCGATCGGCCATGCCGTCGCCGCCTACCTCGGCGAGCAGATGCGGGACGGCATGACGCTGGCGATCGGCGGCGGCGCGACGCTGCATGCCAGCCTCGGTTTCCTCGCCCGCCGGCAGCTGAAGCGCGCCTCCGTGGTGGCGCTGGTCGGCAGCCTGCCGCACTCGCAATGGATCAATCCGTCCATCGTCGCCGCCAAGGTCGCCGATGTCTTCGATGTGGACAGCTACCAGATTACCGCGCCGGTGATCGTCGACTATTCCTCGCTGCGCGATCTCCTCTGGGCACAGCCGACCCTGCAGGACGTACGCCAGCGCGCGGCCGCCGCCGACATCGCGCTACTGACGGTGGGCGACATGTCGCCGGATGCCACCATCTTCCGGCACGGCATCGTGCCATCCTCGCTGATCGCCTCGCTGAAAGCGAAGGGCGCGGTCGCCAACATGCTGTGCTATTTCGTCGACGCCAATGGCGCGTTGGTCGACCATGAAGTCAACGGACGTGTCATGGCCATCGATCTCGATGTTGTCGCCCAGGTGCCGAACGTGGTGCTGGCCGCCGGCGGCAAGCGCAAGGTCGCGGCGATCCTCGCCGCGCTGAAAGCCGTCAGCACCAATGTGCTGATCACCGACAGCAATACGGCCACGGCGCTGCTTGCCAAGGGTGGCTGAAACGGCTTCGATCCGACGGGTTTTTACGAGCTATATCAGCCCGCGCTCGCGCAAAAAATCCTCGACGCCGACATGGGTCATGGACTCGAACTCGGCGATCGCCTCGGCCACCCGCTTGCGCTGGGCCGCCAGCAGCGTGAACACCTGCTTCATCTCGCCGGAAACGCCAAAACGGCTCCAGCGCTCTGCGATATGCAGGGGAAGGCCGATGTCGGCGCAGAACGCATCGAGGCTGTCATAGCCGAGGCCGACGACAAGCTGCTTCGTCTCCTCCGCCGACATGCGCGGCTCGAAGGCGTGATCGTGCAGTCGCTGCGCCACCAGCTTGATATCGGACGGCGACGCGCCCATGACCTTGCTGAACAGGGTTTTGACGTCAGATGGGTCGAATGCGGGCATGTTGGCCTCCGTGGATCGCAATCCATCTAGAACATGGGTCAAGGGTCGGCGCCTGACAAGTCGTTTCTGTTTGTGAGCCGGCGCATCATCTGGCGCCGGCTCCCGACAGGACCTACACGAGCAACCCTATCGGGTTCTCGATCAGCCGCTTGAAGGCGACGAGCAATTCGGCACCCAGCGCACCGTCGACGGCACGGTGGTCGGTCGACAGCGTCACCGACATCACGGTGGCTATTCTGATCTCGCCATTCTTGACCACAGCCCGCTCTTCGCCGGCGCCAACCGCCAGGATCGTCGCATGCGGCGGGTTGATGACCGCGGCAAAGTCCTTGATGCCGAACATGCCGAGATTGGACACCGCCGCGGTGCCGCCCTGATACTCTTCCGGCTTCAGCTTGCGGCTGCGCGCGCGACTGGCCAGATCCTTCATCTCGTTGGAGATGGTGGACAGCGTCTTTTCGTCCGCCTTGCGGATGATCGGCGTGATCAGCCCACCCGGGATCGACACCGCAACGCCGACATCGGCATGCTTGTGCTTGACCATGGCGCTTTCGGTCCACGACGCATTGGCATCCGGCACCGCCTTCAGCGCCATCGCCATCGCCTTGATCACCATGTCGTTGACCGACAGCTTGTAGGCGGGAGCCTCGCCCTTTTCGGTCTTCTTCACCGGCGCCGCCGCATTGATCTGCGTGCGCAGCGCCAAGAGCGCATCGAGTTCGCAGTCGAGCGTCAGGTAGAAATGCGGGATGGTGGTCTTGGCCTCGACCAGCCGGCGCGCGATGGTCTTGCGCATGTTGTCATGCGGGACCAGTTCGTAGGAGCCCGCTTCGAACAAGCGCAGCACGTCCCCCTCCCCGTTGAGGGGAGGGTGGCCGGCCAAAGGCCGGTCGGGTGGGGTCGCTTCGACCGGACTCGGCGCAAGGGCGGTGCCTTCTGAGGCGACCCCCTCCGTCCGCTTCGCGGACACTTCCCCCTCGAGGGGGGAGGAAAGTGCCGCATCGACATCGGCCTTCACCACACGGCCATGCGGGCCCGTGCCTGATACCGTTGAAAGGTTCAGGCCGGCTTCCCGAGCCAGTCTTCGTGCCAAAGGTGTCGCGCGGGTTCTCCCCTCCCCCTCGACGGGAGGGCGGCCGGCCGCAGGCCGGTCGGGTGGGGTCGGTTCGACCGGACGCGGCTCAAGGGCGGTGCCTCCTGAGGCGACCCCCTCTGTCGACTTTGTCGACATCTCCCCCTCGAGGGGGGAGATTGGCGCATAGCTTTCATCGTCGGCATAGATCCACGCAACAGCCGCGCCGACCGCGATATCGACACCTTCCTTGCCGGTGACATCGCGCAGGACGCCGCTGGCCGGCGCGTCGATTTCCATCGCCGCCTTGTCGGTCTCGATCTCGAACAGCACATCGCCCTTTTTGACCCTGGCGCCTTCCTCGGCGAACCAGCGCGAGATCTGTCCGGTCGCCATGTCCATGTCGACCTTTGGAAGAATGACTTCGGTCGGCATGGGCTAGCGAACCCCTTTCACGAGGGCGCGCGCGGCGGTGATGATGTCGGGAACCTGCGGCACCGTCGCTTTCTCGAGTTCCGGATTGTAGGGGATCGGCGTTTCGGCGCCGCCCAGCCGCACGATCGGCGCGTCGAGGTAGTCGAACGCCTCGCTCTCGGCGATCATGGCGCTGACCTCGGCGCCGATGCCCAGCGTCTTGACCGCTTCGTAGACGCACATCAGCCGCGACGTCTTCTTGACGCTGTCGATGACGGTCTGCTTGTCCATCGGCCGGATGGTTCGCAGATCGACGACTTCGACGTCGATGCCTTCGCTCTCCAGCGCGGCAGCGGCGTCGAGCGCCTTCTGCACCATGATCGAGGTGGCGACGATCGTCAGGTCGCAGCCCTCGCGGCGGATATCGGCCTTGCCGATCGGCACCGTGTAATAGCCTTCGGGCACCGGGCCCTTCGTCTTGTAGAGCAGCTTGTGCTCGAAGATCATCACCGGATCGGGATCGGCGACCGCCGCCAGCAGCATGCCCTTGGCGTCGTAGGGCGTCGCCGGCTGGATGACTTTCAGACCCGGCACATGGCCGAGCCAGGCCTCGAGGCTCTGGCTATGCTGGGCCGCCGCACCGGTGCCGGAACCGGCGGGAAAGCGCATCACCACGGGAACCGAGACCTCGCCACCCAGCATGAAGCGCATCTTGGCCGCCTGGTTGACGATCTGCTCCATGGCGAGCGTGGCGAAATCGGAAAACTGGAATTCGAAGATCGGCCGCATGCCGGTGAGGGCAGCGCCCACCGCGACGCCCGCACCGCCCAGTTCCGAGATCGGTGTGTCGATCACGCGGTCAGCGCCGTAACGTTCGACAAGATCGCCGGTGACCTGGAAGGCGCCGCCATAGACGCCGATATCCTCGCCCATCAGGAAGACGCGTTCGTCCATGTCCATGGCGATCGCCATGGCTTCCTGGATCGCCTGGGCGTAGCTCAGTTCACGCACCATCGCGTCCATCACGCCTGCTCCGTATAGACATAACTCCCGGTGTCGCGAACGTCGGGCGACGGGCTCGCCTTGGCGAACTCGATGCCGTCGGCGATCTCCTGCGCCACCGCGCCACGGATGGCCTCGATACCCTTGTCGTCGATGAAGCCGAATTCCCTGAGCTCGCTCTCGAACAGGGTGATCGGATCGCGGTTCGACATCCAGTCCTCGATCTCCTCCTTGGTGCGATAGCGGTTGCGGTCGCTCTTGGAATGGCCGCGATGGCGATAGGTCTTGGATTCGATCAACGTCGGCCCCTCGCCCGCGCGGGCTCGGGCGACGGCCTGATGCGACGCCTCGGCGACCTCAGAGAAGATGTTGCCGTCGACGATGACGCCCGGCATCGAATAGGCGGCGGCGCGTTCGGCGATGTTCTTGACGGCGGTCGAGCGGGCCGTCGATGTCGACATGCCGTAGCCGTTGTTCTCACAGACGAAGATGACCGGCAGCTTCCAGATCGCCGCCATGTTGAGTGCCTCGTGGAAGGCACCTTCATTGTTGGCGCCGTCGCCGAAGAAGGAGACCACGACCTTGCCGGTCTTCATCATCTTGGAGGTGAGCGCCGCGCCGACAGCGATCGGGATGCCGCCGCCGACGATGCCGTTGGCGCCGAGATTGCCCTTGCCGACATCGGCAATGTGCATCGAGCCGCCGCGTCCCTTGCAGTAGCCGGTGGTCTTGCCGAAGAACTCGGCGAACATGCGCTTGACCTCGGCGCCCTTGGCGATGCAGTGACCATGGCCGCGATGCGTCGAGGTGATCTGATCATCCTCGGAGAGCGGCATGCAGATGCCCATGGCGCTGGCTTCCTGGCCGATCGACAGATGCATGGTGCCGTGGATGAGGCCGCGCGTGTAGCACTCCTCCGCGCCCTCCTCGAAGCGGCGGATGAGGTACATCTTGTAGAGCACCTGCCTGAGCTGCTCGGCGCTGTACTGGCGATAGACGAAGGGCAGGTTGGCGCGACTCTCAGTGACGGCTTTGCTGGCTCCGGCCATGATCACGCCCCCACGGACCCGTAGACGAGCTTGTCCTGGCGGGCGCGCAGTTCGGCGATCTTGGAGCCCGCCGCGGGAGCTGCATTCGCATAGGTAATGAGCTCGCCCTTCTTGATCGGCGCCGTGACCGAGCCGCCCTGCAGCAGGCCGCAGGGAATGGCCTTGGCGGCGCGCGCCTCCGGCGTCGTCATGATCCAGGCGCGGTAGCAATATTCGCCGATCGCATCGAGCTTCTCGCCGGGCTTCATATCCTTCTTGGCCACCGCGCAGACCTCGGCCACGGGCTTCGCCAGCGGCACCATGTCGGCCTTGCCGTAGAGCACGACGCGGGCGCAGGTCAGCGGCACTTCGAGCGAGGTCAGGTGATAGGGACGGTGGAAGGTGAAGTACGGGCCTTTGCCCATCTTCAGATCTTCCATGCGCTCCGAGATGCGCGGATGCGACATGTCGGCGACGACGAAGACGCCGGGCGCGACACCCTTGCCGATCGAATAATCGACGACGCCGACCTTCGACAGCACGCCGCCATCCTTCTGCGGCACCAGGACCTTGGACAATTCGCCGAGCGTCGCCGCCGGACCGTGCATGCCGGCCTTGTCGGGAACCAGCCCTGTGGCGTTGGCGATCGCCGCCATCTCGACCATGGTCTTGGAGCCATCGACGAATTCGACCAGCATGCGCACATTCATGTGCCGGCGCCGGGCTTCCTCCTCATAATCGGGGGGAATGGCATCGACGTTGAGCGGATTGTTCTTACCCTTGCCGGCGGCAACGATCGGGTGGCCCATGGCCGAGACGAACTCGATCAGCTCCATACAGGAGGACGGCTCGTCCCCGGCACCCAGCGAATAGGTGACGCCAAGGCGGTCGGCCTCGCTTTTCAGATAGGCGCCGATGGTGACGTCGGCCTCGACATTCATCATCACCAGATGCTTGCCATGCTCCATGGCGCGCAGTCCGATCTCGGCGCCGACGGCGGGAACCCCGGTGGCGTCGATGACGACGTCGATGAGATCATTGTTGATGACCAGGCTGGCATCGTTGGTGACCGCCACCTTGCCGGCCTCCATCGCCGCCGTCATCGCCGAGGCGTTCGAGACTTCGCGCGCATGCCCGGTTTCCTGGAAGGCGATATCGACCGCCTTGCTGGCTGCGGGCAGGTTCAGTTCGGAAATGGCGCCGATCTCGATGCCCGACATATGAGCGACGCGGGTGACGATGTCGGTTCCCATCTCGCCGGCGCCGATCAGCCCGATGCGGATAGGCTTGCCCGACTTGGCGCGTTCCTCGAGATCGCGGGCAAGACCCGTCAACGAAACATTGGAAGCCATATCGCTTATTCCTCCCACATTGCAGGCTTGTTCAATTGCCTGACGGGTATTGAACATATGTATTTCTGTCAAGACTAATGTCCATATTCCGTCGGCTTTTAGGCCACTTTCCCGGCAGTCCGGACGGGAGCGAAAAAGAGGCGGGGAATGCTCATTGTCGAGGTCGAGGTGCCATCCATCGACAGGCTGAACACATTGAGCGATCTCATCGCCACTCATGGCGGTGTCGAGGATTTGACAACCGCGATCGTCCTGCGCCGCGACATTGAGCGCGCCGTGGATTGAGCGCTTCGATCAGGCGCCTATTTGGCAATCTCGAGCAAGGACGATACGAGCAGCTCTCGTTCGTCCTTCGACAGGACATCCGCATCGAAGAGGTTCATGCTGCGCAACCCCTCAATGGCGAGATAGCAGACCAGCAGCGATTTGAGGTCTGGCGTCTCACCCTTCAGCCGCTCGAAAAGTTGCCGCTTGAATGTCTTTATCGGCGTCATGAAATCGGGATCCTCGGCGATCGCCGAGAATATCCAGGACGCGGACGGCCGCTTCTCCTCGCAATCATTGGCCGACAGCCTGATGTAGACGGCCAGCGGGTTTTCGTCCTTGTCATTCGCGCGGGCGGAGTCCAGCGCTTGCTCGAACTCGCGCAGATAGCCCTCGACCAACCCCTGCATCAATTTGGCCTTGGTCGGGAAATTGTAGAGCAGCCCGCCCTTCGATACGCCGGCGCGGCTGGCGACCGCTTCCAGCGACAGGCTGCCGGGCCCGGATTCCCGTGCGACGTCGGCCGCCGCGGCGAGAATCTTCTCGCGCGAGTTCGTTCGCTGGACTCTCATGGCGTCTCCCTTCGCAAACTTAGGCCCAATTGACAAGACCGTCCAGACGGTACAGTAAGATCGCCGTTATTTGAAATCGGGACCCGCAGTCGATATGTGTCCCGATGTCCGCGCTTCGCGCCGGATTTCGACTGAGGGGACTTCCTTGTTCAAGCGCATACTTCGTATCTTTCTTATCGTTCTGGTTCTGGCCGTGCTCGTCGTCGTGGTCGGCGGCATCGTCGGCTTCAACTTCCTGCGCGACAACGGCATCAAGCAATATTTCGCATCGATGAAGCCGCCGGCGGCAACCGTTTCGACGACCATCGCCAAGCCGTCGACCTGGACGCCGGGCGTCGAGGCGATCGGTACGGTCAAGGCGGTGCGCGGTGTCGACCTGACGGTTGAGACCACCGGCATCGTCAAAAACATCCTTTTCCACGCCAACCAGAAGGTGGCGGACAATGCCGTTCTGTTGCAGCTCGACGACGCCGTCGAGCGCGCCGATCTGGACGCCCAGAAGGCGCAGGCCGCGCTCGACCAGACATCGCTGGCCCGCGCCATCGAACTGACCAAGCGTGGCGTCGGCTCCGATTCGACGCTGGACACGGCGCGTGCGGCGGCCTCGGCCTCGGCGTCCCAGGTTACCAAGCTGCAGGCCGTGCTCGATCAGAAGCAGCTGGCGGCGCCTTTCGGCGGCACGGTGGGCATTCCCAAGATCGATATCGGCCAGTACCTGGCCCCCGGCACCGCCGTGGTGACGCTGCAGGACCTCGACACGATGCGGGTCGATTTCTCGGTTCCCGAACAGCAACTCCCCTTGCTCAAGATCGGCCAGACGGTTCGGTTGGGCTTCGGCGGTGAGGACAGGCCGTTTGCCGGCGCCATTCGCGGCATCGACCCGAAGATCGACTCGTCCAGCCGGCTGGTGAACATCAGGGCGGAGGTCGCCAATCCCGACGGCAAGCTGACCCCTGGCCAGTTTGTGCAGGTGCGTGTCGAACTGCCCGAAGAGCAGAACGTGCTGACGCTGCCGCAAACGGCACTGACGACCAGCCTCTATGGCGACTACATATTTGTGGTGCGGCCGGCGAAGCCCGCCGAGGCGGCCCCGGCGCAGGCAGACAAGCCGGAAGAAAAACCCGCGGCGCCGGCAGCCGACAAATCGGCGGACGCCAAGCCCGCGGACACGAAGCGGGCCGATGCCGCGAAGCCCGCGGCTGACGCAGCCAAGCCTGCCGCCGATGCGGCAAAGCCGGCGGACAAGGCTGCCGATCCGGCCAAGCCAGCGGCGGAAGGTGACAAGCCCGCGCTGGTGCTGTCGCAGGTGTTCGTCAAGCCAGGCCGGCACAATCAAGGCATGGTCGAGATCGTCGAGGGTCTGAAGGCTGGCGACGAGGTCGTCACCGCCGGTCAGAACCGCCTCTTCAACGGCATGTCCGTCGTTGTGGACAACACCATCGACCCGACCAAATCGGCGAACAAGCAGGCCGACCGGCAATGAGCGTTTCCGATCTCTTCATTCGCCGGCCTGTCCTCTCGACGGCCCTTGCTTGCATGATCCTGCTCTTGGGTTTCCAGGGCATCTTCAACCTGTCGATCCGGCAGTATCCGAAGGTCGACGAAACGGCGATCACCATCACGACGGCCTATCCAGGCGCCAGCGCCGATCTGATCCAGGGCTTCATTTCCGCCCCGATCGCCCGCGCCGTCGCCTCGACCGAGAACATCGACTACGTCACCTCGTCCAGCCGCCCGTCCTCCAGCACCGTTACGGTGCAGATGAAGCTCGGCTCCAACCCTGACGTCGCGCTGACCGAAGTGCTGTCCAAGGTCCAGGGCGTGCGCGGCACCTTGCCGGACGCCTCCAAGGACCCTGTCATCGTCAAGGGCACCGGCCAGCAGTTCGCGATGATGTACATCTCGATGCAGAATCCGAACATGACGAAGGAGCAGCTGACGGAGTACATCGAGCGCGTCATCAGGCCACGCATGTCGACGGTCGAAGGCGTCGCCGACGTGCAGATCTTCGGCGCCCAGGAATACTCGATGCGCGTCTGGATCGATCCGATCAAGCTTGCCGCGCGCGGCGTGACGGCCTCCGAACTGCTGACGGCGATCAACAATTCCAACTTCCTGTCGGCGCCCGGCACCACCCAGAACGAGTATGTCGTCTCATCGATCACCGTGCGCTCGACATTGCAGACGCCGGAGGCGTTCGCCGAGCTGCCGCTGCGCTCGACCGACGGCAATGTGGTGCGGCTGCGCGACGTGGCTCGCGTCGAACTCGGCGCCGAGAACACCGATACCAGGGTCAGTTTCAACGGCAAGCCCGGCACCTTCCTCGCCATCTTCCCGACGCCGGCAGCCAATCCGCTGACCACGGCGGCGGCGCTCACCAAGCTGGTGCCGGAGATTCAGGAGACTCTGCCGAAGGGCATGACGATCGAGGTCGTCTACGACGCGACCGAGCAGATCAGCGCCTCGATCGAAGAGGTGTTCAAGACCATCGCCGAGGCGGTTGCCATCGTCGTCGTCGTCATCCTTTTGTTCCTTGGCTCCTTCCGTTCGGTGATGATGCCGATCGTCACCATCCCGCTGTCGTTGATCGGCGTCTGTTTCCTTTTGTTTGCGATCGGCTATTCGATCAACCTTTTGTCGCTGCTGGCCATGGTGCTGGCGATCGGCCTGGTCGTCGATGACGCCATCGTGGTGGTGGAGAACATCCATCGTCACATGGAAGAAGACCACATGTCACCGATGCAGGCTGCGTTCAGCGGTATGCGCGAAATAGCGTCAGCCATCGTTGCCATGACCATGACGCTGGCAGCTGTGTTCGCGCCGCTGGCCTTCACCGGCGGCCTGACCGGCGCGCTGTTCCGTGAATTCGCGGTCACGCTCGCCGGCTCGGTGGTGCTGTCGGGCGTCATCGCCATCACCATCACTCCGATGATGTCGGCACGCCTCCTGAAATCCGGCACGCCGGGCCGTTTCCAGCGCATTGTCGACGGCACCTTCGCACGCGTCGAACATGTCTATGGACGGGCCGTCTCCGGCTCGCTCAACTATCGCCCATTGACGCTGATCATCGTGCTTGCGCTTGCCGGCGTGACCGGTTTCATGTTCACCAAGACCTCAACCGAGCTGGCGCCGGAAGAAGATCAGGGCTTTCTGCTCTCGATTGTGACAGGACCACGTTATGCGACGTCCGATTACACCGAGACATACGTCAATCAGATCCTCGGTCTGGTGAAGGATATTCCCGAGACACGGGCGCAGTTCTCGGCCGTTGCCTTCGGCGGCACGACAAACAGCGCCTTCGTCGGCTATGCCTTCAAGGATTGGGCGGAACGCAAGCGCAATTCGAAGGAACTGCAGGCCGAAATTACGGCCCGTATCGCCAAAGTCGCCGGCGTCGAGGCCTTCGTCTTCGCACCGCCGACGCTGCCGGGCTCCGGCGGCGGCCTGCCGATTTCCATGGTGGTGCGATCGACCGGCGCTTCCTCGGAAGTGTACGAGGTGGCCGAGCAGATCAAGAAAAAGGCGCAAGCCTCCGGCCGCTTCATCGTCGTGCAGAATTCCATGGCCTATGACGCACCGGAAGTGACGGTGACCATCGACCGTGACCGCGCCGCGGCGCTGAACCTGCCGATCGCCGATATCGGCCGCACGCTGACACTGCTGGTCGGCGGCGCCGAAGTGGCGCAGTTCGACCGCGACTCCAACAGCTACGACATCATCCCGCAGGTGCCGCAGGAATTTCGCGACAACCCCGACAAGCTCGGCGAATACTTCGTGCGCAGCGTAACGGGCGAGATGGTGCCGCTGTCGGCGGTGGTCAAGATTTCGACCAATGCGGCGCCGGCGGCAATCGAGCAGTTCAACCAGTTGAATTCATCGACGATTTCAGCGCTTCCGTTGCCCGGCGTCACCACTGGCGACGGGCTGAAAGCGCTGGAGGACATCGCCAGGGAGAGCCTGCCCGACGCCTTCTTCCTCGACTATTCCGGCCAGTCCCGACAGGAAAAGGAACAGGGCAACACCATCCTGATCGCTTTCGCGGCGGCCGTTGTCGTGATCTACCTGGTTCTGGCGGCGCAGTTTGAAAGCTTCCGCGACCCGCTGATCATCATGATGGCGGTGCCGCTGTCGATCTTCGGCGCGATCGTGCCGCTCAATCTGGGCCTCGGCACGCTCAATATCTATACGCAGGTCGGCCTGATCACGCTGATCGGCCTGATCACAAAACACGGCATCCTGCTTGTCGAGTTCGCCAACCAGCAGCGCGAAATCCATGGCATGCGGCGGCGCGACGCCATCATCGCCTCGGCCAAGGTACGCCTGCGGCCGATCCTGATGACGACAGCGGCGATGGCGCTTGGCGTTGTGCCGCTGATCACGTCCAGCGGCGCCGGTGCCGCGGCCCGCTACTCGATGGGCCTGGTGATCTTCACCGGCATACTGGTCGGCACCATGTTCACGCTCTTCGTCGTGCCCATGTTCTACACCTTCATCGCCAGCAAGGACCTGCCTCATCTGGCCGAGAAACCGGATCCCAAGCTGATGCCGGCACTGCCGAGCTAATTGCACAAAAAAATATCTGGAAATAAAAAGAGGCCGGATTTTTCCGGCCTCTTTTTCTGACGGTCGCTCCACGGCTTCGGCACAATGGGCCGAAGGCAGCGACCCCGTCAGGCTACTTGACGATGACGATGCTGGTGTTGGTCGCCCCGAAGGTTTCGACGAGCTGGTAGAAATCGGCGGCGTTGTCGGGATGCAGCCGCACGCAGCCATGCGAAGCCGGCTGGCCGAGACGCTTGATCGCGTAGGTCGCATGCACCGCGTAGCCGCCGCTGAAGAAGACCGAGTGCGGCATCGGGGCGTTGTCGTATTTCTTCGAGTACCACATCTCATGCATGCGGGTCGGCTTGAACGAGCCGGTCGGCGTCACATGGGCCCGGTCGCCGGTGGAAACCTTCCAGGCGAAGGTCGGGCGGCCGTCGACCGAGACTTCCATGATCTGCTGTGAAAGCGAAACGCGCGCCACGATCTTGTTGGCGGCGTGCGCGGCGCCCGAACCAAACAGCAGTGCGGCACCCGTCAAGGCGGCTGCGGTGATGTTGATGAGCTTGGCGGCAATGGCGGTATGCATGATGATGTTCCCCTCTCTCTGCCGGTCCAGCCGGCTCCAATTCGATGGCCGCTTATCCCAACGTCATGTTTCGAGCAGATTTCGCAAAACACTCGTTTGTGTTTCGAATCTGTTTCCACTGGTTAACAAATGCAGCCCTTCCTAGAACCCAATAGGAGCGGTTCCGTAACCCGGCGGGCTAGGCCGAAATCGGAAACATGGGTATCCGCCTCTAAACGAAAGTGCGAATTATCACTATACGAAGAAAATCCGACAATCTCGAAACCGAATTGCAACAAAGCGCGGCTTCGAGCGGCATGATCCGGAAACGCGCCGCAAGCAAGGTTGACGCAACGAAAACAGCCGGTAACGAAACATGGGAACGAAATCGAACGCGCTGTCCTGGCTTCTCAGGATCAGCATCGCGGCAACTGTCATCGGTGGCGTCGGCACGGTTGCCGGCACCCCATTGGCAAGGCTCGGCGCGATGACTTCAGGCGAGATTTCGACACTGCATGCCGCACTGTTTTTCGCCTCGGTCTGGATTGTCTCCAGCCTGCGCATCGCCCGGCTCAAGGCCCTCTGGCGGGTCGGCCTTAGGCTGACGGGTTTGCGCGGCCCCTCCGGCAACTTGCTGCCGAGAGGACCGAAGGCCCGCGCCGAGACGGGGGGTTCCGTGGGCGGCGCGGGCACTTCGGGGGTGTCCTGAAGCGACCCGCAACACGTTCATTTCTAAAGAATTGCCATTTTGGAGAACTGCTGCGATGAAAACGAAATTTGCCGCTTCGGTGCTGTCGGCACTGCTCTACGCGCAGGGCCTGCTCGGCTTTGCCGGCCTTGTCACCGTGCTGCTCAGGGACCGCGCCCATGCCAGCGAGATCACCATGGGCGGTGACATGCCGGTGGGCCCATCACTTCTGCTGGTACGCTGAGCGCCAGGAGCATCGGACCCAGAGATGGAAAAGCCGATGCCCAACAAAAGAGACCGCGTCAGCGTCCGGCAATCAGTCGGCGAATTGCCGCGGCGGATCGAAGCGGTAGCCGGCGCCGCGTATGGTGGTGATGGTTTCGGTGTCGAGCTTGCGGCGCAGCCGCACGATGCGCGAATCGATCGAGCGATCGAAGGCGTCGGCGTTTTCCGCCGGTGCGGCGGCGATGATATCGTCGCGCGTCAGCACCTTGCGCGGACTGGCCAGGAACAGCCTAAGCAGCGCCACCTGGCCCGGCGAGAGCTGTTCCTCCGTGCCGGAGCGATGCATGACCATGGCCGACCTCAGATCGACGGTCGCGTTCTCCAGCACGATCAGTTCCTGGATGCCCCTGCCGCGTCGCGAAAGCAGGCCGCCAACACGGGCAGCCAGCTCCCTGACATTGAGCGGGCTCTCGACGACGTCGGCCGCACCAAGCTCCAGCGCCAGCACCTTGTCGACGAGATCGGCCGGCCGGCAGATCAGGATGAAATCCGGCCCGCCCTCGCCGCCCCCGCCTTGGCCGCCATAACGCCGGAGCAGGTCCCGCCCCTCCGCCTGGCTGAGACTGTCGCCGACGACGACGACATCGATGCCCTTTCCCGACAGCAGCGATTCGGCCTCCCAGGGCTGGCGCGCCTGATGCACATCATGGCCGCGCCGCTCAAGATGGTCGGCGAGCTCGGTCGCGACCACTTCGGCAACGGAAACAAGCGCGATGATCGATCGTGCGGCCATGTTTTCTAAACCGTTCCCTGGCAACCGGATATGAGTGCTGGACATGATGTTTATACCCAATCTACTTTCCACTGAAAGTGGGAGCGAAAACATCGTGCGGGCAAGAATTGTCATCGTCGAGGATGAGCCCGATTTGAGGGACGCGGTCGCCGAATATCTTGGCGCCGCCGGCTATGACGTGGTCACGGCTGAAAGCGCCGCCGCCGCACGCAGCCTCGTTGAAACGCAGTCGTTCCATCTCGCCATCCTCGACATCGCCATGCCCGGCGAGGACGGCCTCTCGCTCGGCCGCTGGCTGCGCTCGAAACTGCCGATCGGCATCATCTTCGCGACCGCCGCCGGCACCGCGCTCGACCGCATCGTCGGGCTGGAACTCGGTGCCGACGACTACATCGTCAAGCCCTACGAATTGCGCGAAGTGCTGGCGAGGGTCCGCAGCGTGTTGCGCCGGGTTCCCCAGCCGCAGGAGCTTCAGGACAAGAAGGCCAGGACGGATCGCCGTGCCGTTGCCTTCGGCCCTTTCCAGGCCGATCTCGACGGCAGGCTGGTCACCGGCGCCAATGGCGCGGTGATCGACATGGCCAAGAGCGAATTCGACGTGCTGGAGGTTTTCCTGACTCGCGCCAACCGGCTGCTGACCCGCGCCGCGATCTCCGAGGCGATCGGCTTCACCGAAGACCCGGAATCGTCGCGCGCGGTCGACATTCGCATCATGCGGCTGCGCAAGAAGATCGAGACCGACCCGGCCAACCCGAAATTCCTGCGCACGGTGCGCGGCGAGGGCTATATCTTCTCGCTGCCGACTGGCGACGGCAACTGAGCAGCGAGGCCAGAGGGGTTAGGATTCGCAGCAATTGCTCGCCGATCGAATTGGCACGACTCCAGAATGACGGCACAAGATGAACGCTGAGGCAGCAAGCACGGATATGCAAGGGTTCAGGCAGGGCGCGGCGATGGCGGCCGTGCGTGTCGTTCGCCGGCTGCGTGAGGCCGGCGACTGGCAGCGCGAGATGGACGGCATCCTGGAAACGCTCTGCCGGGCCATGGATTGCCAGCGCGGCATCCTGTTTCGCTTGCGCGAGCTGCCCGGCCAGGGTTTCGCCCAATCCGTCGCCGCCTACTGGATCGACCCTCTTTTCGGCGGCGAACTGGCGTCGCCGACCGTCATCATGCAGTCGGTCGTCAATTCGGATCCGCTGCTGGAGCGGCTGGCCGAGGACGAACGGCAAGGCAAGATCTTCGCTGGCCATACGCGCGATCTCGAAGGCTTTCTGAGGACCGACTTCGAAAAGCAGAACATCAAGTCGTTCCTGTCGGTGTCGGTCTTCGCGCATGGCCATCTGTGGGGCACGCTGGCGGTCAATGACTGCGTCAACGAGCGCGAGTGGACCGACGAGGAAGAAGCGACGCTGCACATCATCGCGCTCGCCATCGGCGACGCCATCGAGCACTCGCCCTCCGAAGCCCATGCCAGCGAGGTCATTCGCCGCACCATGCTGCAGGCCTCGCTCGACGCCATCGTCGTCATCGATGAGACCGGCTCGATCATCGAATTCAATCCGGCCGCCGAGAAGATGTTCGGCTTCCAGCGCAGCGACATCCTCGGCAAGGACCTGCTCGATACCATCGTGCCGATCTACTACCGAAAGGGCTATGCTTCGGGGGCCGAATACATGTCCGGCCGCGGCGCGCCGATGGTCGGCCAACGGCTCGAGACGGTGACCCAGAACGCCGCCGGCGAAGTGTTCCCGATCGAACTGACGGCGACCGAGATGCGGGTCGCGGACCGTCGCCTGATCTTCGGCTCCATCCGCGACCTGCGCGACAAATTGCGCGCCGAGGAGGAGATCGGCCGTCAGCGCGAGAAGTTGCATCAGAACGAGAAGATGGCGGCGATGGGTTCGTTGCTGGCCGGCGTCTCGCACGAGTTGAACAACCCGCTGGCCGTCGTGGTGGCGCAATCGACGCTGCTGCACGAATTCGCCTCCGATCCGCAGACCAAGGTGCGCGCCGAGAAAGTGCGCGCGGCCGCCGAGCGCTGCGGCCGCATCGTCAAGAGCTTCCTGTCGATGGTCCGGCTTCATCCGGCGGCGCAAGCCGAGACCGACCTCAACCAGGTGATCCGGGCGGCACTGGAAGTGACCGCCTATGGCGCGCGCTCCAGCGGCATCATCATCGACACCGACTTCGCCGCCGGTCCGCTGCTGGCCATGGCCGACGCCGACCACGTGACGCAGGTGGCGGCCAACTTCCTCATCAACAGCCAACACGCCTTGGCCGGCATTGCCGGCGACCGGCTGATCAAGGTGCGGACGTTCCGCAGCGACCGGGGTCACCCCTGCTTCTCGGTCGAAGACAATGGGCCCGGCGTGCCGGAAGCGATCCGCGGCCGCATCTTCGAATCCTATTTCACCACCAAGCCGGTCGGCGTCGGCACCGGCATCGGCCTGTCGATCTCGAAATCGATCATCGAGCGGCACAATGGCAATGTCTGGTTCGAGGAAGCGATGCCGAGGGGGGCGCGTTTCGTCGTCCAGCTGCCCGCCATTGTAGCCGGCCTCGCCACTGTTGGCGACAACCAGCCGCGATCGAGCGGCCTGCGCCATGCCCTGATCATCGACGACGAGCCGGATGTCGCCGGCTCGCTCTCCGACATTCTCGAATTGATGGGCATCAAGTCGCGGATCGCTCCGGTCTGGGAATCGGGCGCGGCCACCTTGGGCGGCCACATGCCGCCCGACATCGTCTTTTCGGACCTGCGCATGCCCGGCATCAGCGGCATATCGATCTATCGCGAGCTGCTCGCCGAAAAGCCTGACCTGGCGCGGCGTTTCGTGCTGGTCACCGGCGATCTGATCGGCGCGAAGGCCGAAATCGAGGCCCTGCCGGCGCAGCAGCGGCCGCAGATCCTGGAAAAGCCGTTCAGTACGCTGGATGTGCGCAGTGTGCTGTCAGCCATCGCCGAACAGGCGGCCTTGAAAGGATGAAAAAGGAGGCCCCCGGGGGCGGGGGCCGAAGAAGAGCGCGCCTGGAGGGAGCGCTCGGGGAGTTCAGAGCATGATCCCAAAGTGGGAACCGGTTCGGGATCATGCTTCGACGGAAATCAGAAAATGTTCGGCGTGCCGGTCAACGGCGCGGCGTTGGCGATCATGCGTATCGCACGGGTCTTGTGCGCTCCGGACTGCTCGGCGATGGCGCGCAGGCAATCGATGCTCTCGGCACCCCAGGCCTGGCCCTTGCAGGCGAAGTCGGTCACCGGCATCGGCAGACGCGCGGTCCTGCTCGTCGTCTGCGCGCCGTCGATGAGGTTGGCCGGCGGATTCAACGAAGCGAAGGCCGGCCCGATTGTCGGCGTGAACGCCATGCCGACGAAGGCGCAAGCAGCCAGCACCATGAACATCGCCATGGGGTGGTCGCTGGCCCGCTGGCGCAGCGCCAGTTTCGGACGGCGGTCATTGCGCTCTGGAGCCTGAAGGCGGCACTCGCCGCGGATCGTCTGGATTTTCGCATGCATTGCCTTCCCCTTCGCTGAGTTTCTGTTTGGTGATGAAACGAACTTAGCCGCGCTTTGTAACAAGGCAACGGTGGCGCATGACCGACAATGTAACGAGTTGGAAACAGTATTTCGGGCAGAATCGGGCAAAAGCGGGCGCGCTGATGCGTTCTTCATCCCGACAGCGACTCTCGACCGATTCCGCCGACTGTGCTGATCCGAATGCCTGTGAAATCAGCGAACCGGCCGGAGAATAGCGAAGCCATTTTCGCCCTTGGGAAAGCGCCTTGTCCTGCGCCCCTTCGCTTCCGAAGTCGGGGCGGTACAGTGTCCCCTGAAACCCCGACTAGCACCCGGATTCTCCGGGATTTTCCGGGCCGACAGCTGAGCGGATTTCGGCTCCGGACGAGATGAAAATTCCACCACGGAGACCGTCGAGTTTTCACAAGCCATTGCATTTCAATGAGAAATATGCTCTTATTGAACAAGTATTCAATAAAAAGAAGAGACGTTTTATGAACCCGCACCTCCGTGACGTGGCGATCCCCAACGATTGGGACCGGCGGGGACTCCCGGGCTGGAGTTACCATTCCGATGCCCTTCTCGAGCTTGAGAAGGAGCATGTTTTCCGCAATCACTGGCAGATCGTCGGACACGTTTCGGACGTGCCTGACGCTGGCGACTATCTAACCATGGACGTTGTCGGTGAACGCGCCTTGATCGTGCGCGGCAAGGATGGCGTCGTGCGCGGCTTCAACAACATGTGCCGCCACCGGGGCAGCCGCGTCGTCGCCGACAGCCAGGGCAATTGCAAGAACGCGCTGGTGTGCCCGTTCCATGGCTGGGTCTACAATCTGGACGGCACGCTGCGCGGTGCCGCGCGCCCGCGCTCCTTCCCCGATCTCGACAAGACCGAGTTCGGCTTGATGCCGCTCGATCTGGAGGTCTGGATGGGCTTTATCTTCATCCGCTTCCGCAATGGCGGGCCGCAGGCCTCGGTCGCCGAACTGATGAAGCCGATCGAACCCGAATTCGCGCATTACAACGCCGCCGACATGGTGCCCTCCTGGGGCATCTGGAGCCAGAAGACCCCGGTCAACTGGAAGTCGGTGCGCGATGTCGACAATGAGGGCTATCACGTCGCCATGGCGCATCCCGCCTTGCAGGATCTTTATGGCGCGACCTATTTCGACGAGCCCTTCATCAACGGCGTCTCGCGCTCATTCGCCACCTACAACCCGCATGCCGGCCGGCGCTGGAGCGTCAAGAACTACGTCGAGATCGCGCCCGAGCCGGCGCATCTGCCCGACTATCTGAAGAAGGCCTGGGTCTATTACGGCATCTTCCCCAATGCGGTCATTTCGGTGATGCCGGAATCGGTACAGTTCTATCAGGAATTTCCACTGTCGACGGGTGAGACGCTGCTGCGCGGCGCCATCTACCGCTACCGCGACGAAAGCCGCGAGCAGGCCGCCGCCCGCTACCTCTCCTTCCGCATCGACCGCGACACCATGTCGGAAGATGTGCAACTGTCGGTGTGGTCGAACGAATCCATGCTGTCCGAAGCCTTCGAGGGTTTCTATCTCTCGGACCTCGAATACGGCGTGCGCACCCACCACGACCACCTGCGCAAGATGCTGCCGGTGCTCGGCCTGGAGACCGCGCCCGAGGAGAAGGACATGTGGAACTTGAACGACGCGCTGAGGTCGCGGTCGTAGACGACGTTGGTGGTTGGCGAAATCGCCGATGAGAGCGCCCCTCTCCCGGTTCTACGGGAGAGGATGCCGGCTGGCAGGTGAGGGGCAGCGCCGAACTTGCGAAATTGTCGCCTCGACAGACGACTGCTTTGCAGCGGATGCGGCCAATCGCCAACGCAGCCCCTCATCCGCCTGTCGGCACCGTAGAACGGGGAGAAGGGAGTTACCCCCGCCACACGCCTTCTTTCCTCAGATCATCCATCGTTCGTGAAATGCCCTCGCGCAGAATGCCGATCATGTCGTCGATCTGCTCGCGCGTGATGACCAGCGGCGGCGACATCACGCACATGTTGATCAGCGGCCGGACCAGCAGGCCGAGCTCATGGCAATGGGCGTCGATGCGTTTTCCCACATCCTTGTCGAGCTGCAGCGGGTCCTTGCTTTCGCGGTCCGCCACGCATTCGACGCAGCCCATCAGTCCGAGGCCTCGCACCTCGCCGACCAGTGGCAGATCTTCCAGCGTCTTCAGCTGCGCCTGGAAATAAGGCGCGACCTCCCGCGTGTGGGCAAGCACGCCCTCTTCCAGCAGATCGAGGTTCTTCAACGCCACGGCGCAGCCGACGGGATGACTGGTGTAGGTCAGGCCGTGACCGAACATCGCATCGGGATGGTTCGACCGGCGCAGCTCTTCCAGCAGCCGCTCCGAGATGATGACGCCGCCGAGCGGGAAATAGCCCGAGGTGACGCCCTTGGCGAAGGTGATCATGTCCGGATCGATGCCGAACATTTCGCCCGAGGCAAAGACGTGACCGAGCCGGCCGAAGGCCGTCACCACCTCGTCGCAGACATAGAGAATGTCGTTGTCACGGCAGATCTCGCGGATGCGCTTGAGATAGCCATCGGGCGGCACCACGACGCCGCCGGATGCCTGTACCGGTTCGCCGACGAAAGCACCGATCCGTTCAGCGCCGACACGGGCGATGGTGTCGCGGAACTGATCAACGAGGAAATCGGCGAAGGCGGCAAGGCTCATGCCGTGCGGACGACGGAACGGATCGGGCGACGACAGCTTGATGACCAGTTCGCCGGCACCGTCCATCCAGTCGCGGTCGCGGGGGCGGCCGTTGAGCGAGGCCGACAGATAGGTCGAGCCGTGATAGGCGCCGCCGCGGCTCAGGATCAGCTTCTTTTCCGGCCGGCCACGCACATTGTTGTAGAACTGCATGAAGCGCAGCGCCGTTTCGACCGCGGAAGAGCCGCCGGTGGTGTAGAAGACGTGGCTGAGGTCGCCCGGCGCGTGGCCGGCGATGCGCATGGCAAGCTCCGCCGACGGCGCGTTCATCGTGTACCACGGCGTGTTGTAGGACAGCGCCATCGCCTGGTCGTACATCACCTTGGCGAGCTCCTCGCGGCGGTGACCGACATTGACGCACCACATGCCGGCTGGCCCGTCGATCAGCCGCTTGCCGGTGCTGTCGGTGATGTAGATGCCGTCGCCCTCGCCGATCAGCGCGCGAGCCTCGGTGCCGACCGAACCGGCGAACGGCCAAGGCTGGACGAGATGGCGCTTGGCCAGTTCGACGGCATGGTCGCCGGGCTCCCCGCCGGCCATCTCGGTCGCCTTCAGGTCTCTTGCCGCAGCCATCATCGCCTCACATTGCTTCACAGAATTCATCGGTCATGAAATGAGATGCCAAGCATCGGAAACAGCGGCTTTCGTCACTTCATTTTGAATGTCCGTTCAATCAATATTTCAGAATTGGCGCTTGATTTCAATCCAAGGATGCGCGCATGATGAAAGAAAGCCGGCAAGGGGAACAAGCAGCCGGCGCCAGCACAATGGGATGCCGCATGGCGGGACAGTCCAGGCCAGCAACCGAGATCGCACCTGGGGCCCTGCCCCCCGGAGCCTGGCAATGACGGCGGCCGCGGAAGGGTCGCCCCCGTTGCGCATGACGCGGGCCAGACGAAATGCCCTTCTGCAGTCCGAACCCGTACAGGGCCTCGCTCTGATCAGCCCGACCTTCATCTACGCACTCATTCTTCTGGTCCTGCCGATCCTGGTGGTCATCGCGCATTCCTTCTGGACGCAGCACTACCTGACCATCGACCGCACCTTCACGCTGGAAAACTACCGCGTCGCGCTGACCGAGCCGATCTACCGTGATCTGTTGTGGCGCTCGCTCTACATCTCGCTGACGGTCAGCCTGCTCACAGTCCTTTTGGCCTATCCGATCGCCTACTTCATCTCGTTCCATGGCGGCCACCACAAGAGCCTTTGGCTGTTCCTCATCACCATCCCGTTCTGGACCAGCTATCTGCTGCGCGTGATGTCGTGGAAGGTCATCCTCGGCTACAACGGCGTCCTCAATTCCGGCCTGATGGGTCTTGGCATCATCGACGAGCCGTCGACAGCCCTGCTCTACAATTCGAGCGCCGTCATCATCACGCTCACCCATGCCTGGGCGGCCTTCGCCATCCTGCCGATCTTCGTCTCGCTGGAAAAAGTCGACCGCACGCTGGTCGAGGCGGCCACCGATCTCGGCGACGGCCCGCTGCGCTCGTTCCTGCGCGTGACCTTGCCGCTGTCGGCGCCAGGCGTCATCTCCGCGGCGCTGATCGTGATGATCCCGACCGTCGGCGACTACGTCACGCCGAAGCTTGTCGGCGGCAAGGACGGCGTCATGATCGCCAACGCCATCCAGGCGCAGTTCGGCAAGGCGTCCAACTGGCCGCTGGGTGCCGCCCTTTCCGTCACCACCATGCTGATCGTGACGCTGATGGCGGGCGCCACGGTGCTGATCATCCGTGCCGTCCAGAGGCTGGCTCGATGAGTGCAGTGCGGCGCTTCCTGTCCGGCGGCTGGCTGGCCGTCTATGCGTTTCTCTACGTCGTGTTCCTCTATCTGCCAGTCATTTTCCTGCCGATCTTCTCGGTCAACACGGCGGCGACACCAAAATTTCCGCTCACCGGCTTCACCTTGCATTGGTATGAGGACCTGCCGCGCACGCCGGCACTGCTCGACGCCACCTGGAACAGCCTGATCGTCGGGATGTCGGCAGCGGTCTTGTCCACTGTGCTCGGCATCCTCGCCGCCCGTTCGATCACCCGCTACCGCTATCCCGGCCGTCGCACCATCAACGGCCTGATCATGGCGCCGCTGGTGCTGCCGGAAGTCATCGTCGCCATCTCGATGCTGCTGGTGATGCTGCAGCTTGGTTTGAGCCTGTCGCTGTTCACCGTCGTGCTCGGCCATGTGCTGGTCTGCATTCCCTATTCGATGACGGTGCTGACCTCCGGCTTCGAAGGCTTCGACCGCAGCCTGGAGGAAGCCTCCGCCGACCTCGGCGAGAGCGCCTTCGGCACCTTCCGGCGGGTAACGCTGCCGATGGTGGCGCCTGCCATCATCTCCAGCCTGCTTGTCTGCTTCACCATCTCGCTCGACGAGTTCATCATCGCCTTCTTCCTCACCGGCACCGAGGCGACGCTGCCGATCTACATCTGGGGGCAATTGCGCTTCGCGGCCAAGCTGCCGGGCGTGCTGGCGCTGGGCACACTGTTGCTGGTTGCCTCTTTCCTGTTGATGACCGTCGCCGAAACCCTGCGTCGCCGCACGGCCAGACGCACCCGGAACGAGGGAGGCCTCTATGCCTGAGCAGCCCCAAATCTTGCGCCCCCAATCCGACCGATCCATGATCGAGATCAAGAGCGTCACCCGCAGCTACGGGGCGTTCAAGGCGCTCGATGACGCCTCCTTGACCATCAGGGAAGGCGAGTTCTTCTCATTGCTCGGCCCGTCCGGCTGCGGCAAGACCACGCTGCTGCGCATGATCGCCGGCTTCGACAATCCGACCAGCGGCTCGATCTCGGTCGGCGGTCAGCCGATGGAAGGCATCCCGGCCAATCGTCGGCCAACCAACATGGTGTTCCAGAGCTACGCGATCTTCCCGCATCTCAATGTCGAGCAGAACGTCGCCTATGGGCTGAAGCGGCTGAAGCTGCAGGGTGGCGAGGAAAAGCGCCGGGTCGAGGAGGCGCTGGCGCAGGTCTCGCTGACCGGCTTCGGCAAGCGCCTGGCGACAGAACTTTCCGGCGGCCAGCGACAGCGCGTCGCGCTCGCGCGCGCTCTGGTCATGCGGCCCAAGGTGCTGCTGCTCGATGAGCCATTGTCGGCGCTGGACAAGAAACTGCGCGAGCAGATGCAGGTCGAACTGCGCCGCCTGCAGCAGGCGGTCGGCATCACCTTCGTGCTCGTTACCCACGACCAGTGTGAAGCGCTCGCCATGTCCGACCGCATCGCCGTGATGTTCGGCGGCCGGATCGCGCAGGTCGCCTCGCCCAAGGAGATCTACCAGCGGCCGGTCACCCGCCAGGTCGCCGACTTCCTCGGCGGCATGAATTTCGTCAAGGCTCGGATTGTCGAGGAGAACGGCGCGTCGCTGGTCGTCGACACGCTTGGCTTCGGCCGGATCAAGACCGACAAGCCCAAGGCTTTTGTCCGCAATGGCGGCGGCGCCACGCTCGGCATCAGGCCGGAGCGCCTACGCGTGCTGTGGGACAATGCGACAGCGAAGTTCGAGGTTGCCGGCAAGGTGGTCGAACGCCACTATTTCGGCGAGATCACCCATCTGATCGTCGAGATACCGGGACTGGAAAAGCCGCTATCGGTGACCGAAACCAACGATTTCGGTGCCGATGACATCCCGGTCGGGACCTCGATCCGCCTCGCCTACGATCCCGAGGCTTTGGTGGCGATGGCCGATTGAAGCTCGGCGATGATTCTTCGCGCGGCAATGCGCCCGGCAACGATCGCGCCTTCGACATAGCCGGGAAACGACGGCGACAGTTCCGACGACGCAAAATAAACCGGCGGCGCGCCGGCCAGGATAGTACGCTCGGCGTCGGTCGCATCCATGTCGACGATGAGGTCGCTGTAGCCGCCAACGCTGCCTTCGTCGTCGAACCAGTATCGGACGGCAAAGCCGAGCCATTTCGCAGCCTCTTGACCGAGAGCCGCAACGAGACGCGCCGCAATTCTGGTGCGGAGGCCTTCCTGCCCAAAGCCGCGCCATTCGATGGCGGACGGACCGCCAATGAAAACCACCAGCGCCGGATGATCGTCATCCTTGCTGGCGTCGCAGGCAAACAAACCTGGCTGGTCGCGCCACATCACCATGCCGCTCAAGCCCTTGGCTCGCCAGAAGGCGGTGGGATAGCGCACCAGCATCTTGATCACCGTACCGCTCCGCCAGACACCGAGTGCTTTCTCCAGGGCCGCCGGCAGTGGCGGCGAATAGTCGATCCTCGACGCCATGACTGGCGGCACGGCGACGAGCAGACAACGAGCCTCTATCGAACCCGCGCCGGCATGGACTGACACGCCATTTGCGCCTTGCTCGATGCGCGTGACATGCGCGCCGAGCCGCACCCGGACGCCCAGATCTTGAGCCAAATCCTCCGCCAGCGAATGCATCGTCTCCGCGAGAAAATATTGCAGCTCCGACACCTCGTTGGTGATACGGCGATCATTGTCGATGTGGTGCCAAAGCGGCAGCTTCTCCAGTGCCTGGCACCACAGACCTTCGATCATCGAGCGAAAGGCTGCCTTGGCGTCCTTGGGGTCGCCCTGGCGATCGAGCCAGGCGGCGACTGACAAGCCGGCGATATCAGGGTCATCAGGCGCGATCGCATTCATGCGATCGCGGATCGCCATCGAGCCGACATAGGTTTGTGCCGCCTCCCCCGCGGACATCACCGGCTGGGCGATAAATTCGCCGTCGACATAGGTTTCGACCAGCGTCTTGCCGTGCTCCTCGACCAACGCCATCAGCGCCGGCATATCCTCGCACAGGAACTGACCACCGCTGTCGACACGCTCGCCGTCGCCGATCTCCATGGACTCGACCCGCCCGCCGACGCGGTCGCCCGCTTCGAGCAACAGAAAATCTATGCCGGCTGCCTTCAGCTCAAGCGCCGCCGACAGGCCGGTGAAGCCGGCGCCGACGATGACGACATCGGTTCTTTCCTGTTCGCTCTTCAATAGCCGGCCTTGATCTTCTCGAACTCGGCGACCATGCGCTGCTTGAGCTCCGGCGCCACAGGCTGCTGAAACAGCGTCTTGTCGAGAAACTTGTCGAGATTGTCGAAGCCGCGCTCGGCCAGCACCTTGTGGTCGATCGCTGCCATGCCGGCGCCGTTGCCATGGCCGTAGCCGAAGGTCTTGACCAGGTAGTCCGACACGTCGGGTGCGTTGACGGCGCTCAGGAATTCATAGGCTTCGTCGAGCTTGCCAAGGGCGTCCTTCATCAGCACATAACCGCACACCCAGGTCGAAATGCCTTCCTTGGTGTCGCGGTTCATGGCGATCGGCATCCCTTGCCCTTTTAGCGTCACGAAGGTCTCCTTCCAGCCCCAGACGAGATCGACCTCATTGCCGATAAACGCCTGGTTGAGGTCGGTGTCGTCGGTCCAGTAGAAGCGGATATTCTTGTGCACATCGCGCAGGAAGGCGGATGCCTCTTGGAACTGCGCATCGGTCATCTTGGTCCAGTCCTTGAGGCCTATCACCAGGCTTGCCAGCGCGTAGGCGTCATCGACATTGTCGCCGATGGTGACGCGGCCCTTGAACTTGGGATCGGCGAAGACCTTCAGCGACTGGGCCTGTTCTGTCGTCACCTTGTCGGTGCGGTAGAGCAGCGAGGTGTTGCCCCAGTCGAACGGCACGAACCAGGCCTTGCCGTCGGCGGTGACGGCGAGATCCTTCATCGCCATGATGCCGGGATTGAGATCCTTCCAGCCTGATATCCTGGACGTGTCGAGCGGCTGCAACATGCCGGCCTCGCGCCATTTGACCACGCTTTGCGAACAGGGATGGGCGATGTCGGCCTTGAAGCCGGCGCGCATCTTCTCGAACGCTTCATCCTCGTCGCCGAAGAAGGCGAAGGTCGGCTCGGCGCCATATTTGGCGGTGTAGGCCGGATGCAGCAACGGATCTTCATAGCCCGACCAGTCGAACACCACGAGGTCGCCGCCGCCCTCGGCGAAGGCATGGACCACGCCGACGCCGATCATGCATGCGGCGGCAAGGGCAAGGCGGCGTAGCATCGATTTCATGGCTGAGAATTCCCCCGGTCGCGAAAACGTCACCGCAAAGTTAGGAGAATTCCCAGACTTTTGCGAGCCGTCTGCCGCTCGATCGACGCGCAGGCGGGACACCCAGAAAGGGGCTAGTAACCGGCTTTGATCTTCTCGAACTCGGCGATCATCTTGAGCTTGAGGTCCGACGGCACCGGCGATTGGAACAGCGTCTTGTCGACGAATTTCTGCACATCGTCATAGCCCTTTTCCTTCAGCACCGCCTGGTCGACGCCGGCCATGCCCTTGGCGTTGGCCTGGCCATAGCCCCAATCCTTGACCAGCACCTTGGCCGTCTCCGGATCGTTGACCGCGTTCAGATAATCATAGGCTTTGTCGACGTTTCCGGGCACGTCCTTGAACAGCACATAGCCGCAGACCCAGGTCGAGATGCCTTCGTCGGTGTCCTTCTTCGCCATGATGGGCACGCCGGCTGCCACCGACTGCACGGTTGCGTCATTCCAGGCCCAGGCGAGGTCGACCTCGCCGCCGCTCAACAGCTGAACGACATCGGTGGTGTCGGTCCAGTAGGAGCGGACGTTCTTGTGCACCTGGCGCAGGAAATCCGACGCCTGCTTGAACTGCTCGTCGGTCATCTTGGTCCAGTCCCCGAGGCCGATGGCGAGGCTGGCCAGCGCATAGGCGTCGTCGACATTGTCGCCGATCGACACCTTGCCCTTGAATTTGGGATCGGCAAAAGCCTTCAGCGATTGCACGTCCTTGGCGTCGATCTTGGAGGTATTGTAGGTGAGCTGGGTATTGCCCCAGTCCCAGGGCATGAACCACGCCTTGCCATCCGGCGTGGTGGCAAGATCCTTCATCGCCATGATGCCGGGATTGAGATCTCTCCAGCCCGTGATCTTCGACGTGTCGAGCGGCTGGAGCAGGCCCGCTTCGCGCCATTTGACCACGCTCTGCGAGCAGGGATGGCCGAGATCGGCCTTGAAGCCGGAGCGCACCTTTTCGAACGCCTCGTCCTCGTCGCCGAAGAAGGCGAAGGTCGGCGAGTCGCCGTTCTTCTCGACATATTTCGGATGGAAGCTGGGGTCCTCGTAGCCGGACCAGTCGAACACGATCAGGTCCTTGTCGGCTGCGACCGCAAGTGCCGCGGCCGATGCGGCCAGCGTTCCAGCCAGCGCCAAGGTCAATGTCAGCCGTTGAGCCAATGTCTTCATTGCTGTTCCATCCTCCGTGTTCTGATTTTCTTATGGTTTCGTCGCGTCCTTCAGCGGGTAGTGTTTCGGGAATGCCGCCGACAGGAATTCATTGGCCGCCTGCAAGGCGGTCTCGCGGGTAGTGTCCTCGGTCCCCATCATCAGCCGCAGCCACAGCCCTTCGAGCATGGCGCTGAGCGCCAGGGCCATGACCTGCGGCTCATAGGCATAGTCGCCGCTCTGCTTGAGTGTCACGCACAGGTCGATGAAGATGGTCTGATAGACGGCGTCGCGGGCGCTGCTCAGCGCCTGATAGGTCGGCCGCGACTTGGCCTCGCCCCAGAACGCGCACCATGCGGCCAGCTTGCGCTTGTTACAGATCGAACGGTCGAAATCGGCGGAGACCAGAGCGTGAAGCTGATGGGCGGGGTCATCGCCTGCCTTCTGCAAGGCATTGCGCCAATGCGCCGAGTACTCATCATACATATGCTGCAAGGTCGCGATCAGCAGCTTTTCCTTGCTCTCGAAATGGAAATTGACGATGCCGCGCGACAGGCCGGCGCCGTCGGCGACATCGGCCATCGTCGTTTCCGAATAGCCGCGCTTGGCCAGGGAATCGATTGTCGCTTCGATGAGCTGAAGCTGCCTGACCTCCTTCGAGGCCTTGCGTCCGCGCTTTTCAGCCTCGCTTTTCCGCACCGAATCAAGGAGGGCTTCCCTGGCGACTGCTGTCTTCATGGGTCCGATGGTCTCCAGCATCGCCGGCTATCCAACCGGCTTTCGACCGCGAAGATGAGTGGGACGGTGCTCACCACTGTCAAGCATCTTCTGCATCGCTTCCCAGGTTCGTATGTTGTTGTCGACATAGGCTGCGGCCGCTATCTGCCGTTTCGATCATCGGATGTCGTCCTCGTCAGCCGATTTCAGAACTTTAGAACGCCGGCAAAGCGTAACGCATGGCAGCGAAAACGCAATATCATTTGTTGAACATTCATTCAGTACGGCTGGACAGAATGGCTACCCTCGTGCCAAATTCCGCGCATTCGGGAACAGATCACGCAAAAATGAGCGCGGGTCGCACACGAGAACTGGGCCAAAATGAAAGCTTGGGATGCGATCATCATCGGCGGCGGACATAACGGCCTCGTCAACGCCTGCTACCTGCAGCGCGCGGGCCTCGACGTGCTGGTGGTCGAGAAGAACGACTGGGTCGGCGGCGCCGCCACCAGCAGGGAACTGACGCCGGGCTTCCTCTACTCCAACTGCTCCTATGTCTGTTCGCTGTTCCGGCCGGAGATCATGCGCGACCTCGAACTGCCGCGCTTCGGCCTGCAGGTCATCTCCTACGAGGGCGGCGCGGTGTTCACTCGCGACGGCGACTATCTCGCCAACTACCGAGACCACGACGCGCACCGGCGCGAGTTCGCCCGCTTTTCCAAGCGCGATGCCGAAGCCTACGACCGCTACGCCCGCGACGTGACGCGACAGTGCCGCTTTATCCAGCCGCTGTTGATGCGCACTGCCCCCGATCCGACCAGCCTGCGGCCCCGCGACATCGGAGAACTGCTCTATCTCGGCAAGAAATTCGCCGGTCTGTCGACTGAGGAAATGGCGCTGACGCTGCGCTTCTGGACCATGTCGATCTCCGAGTTTCTCGACGAGTATTTCGAGACCGATGTCATCAAGGCGAACTTCGCTTTGTCTGGCATCATCGGAACCGCACTCGGGCCGATGTCACCGGGCACGGCTTACGTGCTGCTGCACCACTATATGGGCGAGGTCGACGGTTCTGTCGGCGCCTGGGGCTATGCGCGCGGCGGCATGGGCGCGGTGACCAAGGCACTGGCCGCGTCGTTCAAGGCGTCCGGCGGAACCATCCGCACCGGCGCCGAGGTCGACCATGTGCTCGTCCAGCGCGGCAAGGCCAGGGGCGTCGTGCTGGCCGGCGGCGAGGAGATTTACGGCAAGCTCGTCGTCTCCAACGCCGACGTCAAGCGCACCTTCCTGAAACTGGTCGAGGAAAAGGAACTGCCCGACATTTTCCTGCGCCGGGTCAGGAACTTCAAGATCCGCGGTTCCTCCGGCAAGGTCAACATCGCGCTCGATTCGCTGCCGGAATTCCCGGCGCTGCCGAAGGACTCGCCGGTCTATCGCGGTGACATGCATTTCACCGATTCGATGGAGCGCATGGAGCGCGCCTATGACGACTGGAAGGACGGCCGCTGGTCGGCCGATCCGTTCCTCGACATGGTCATCCCGACGACACTCGACCCAACCATGGCGCCGCCCGGCAAGCATTTCATGAGCTGCTTCGTGCAATACGCGCCGCCAAAGGTGAACGGCCGCGAATGGACAGATGCCGACCGCGACGGTTTCGCCGAAAGCGTGATTTCGCAGATCGCTGAATACTCGCCTGGCTTTCGCGACCGCATCGTCCACATGGAGGTGCGTACGCCGCGCGAGATCGAAGCGGAAGTCGGCCTCACCGAGGGCAACATCTTCCAGGGCGAACTGACCTTCGACCAGCTGCTGTTCAACCGGCCGGTGCCGGGCTACGCGCAATACCGTTCGCCGCTCAGTGGGCTCTATATGTGCGGCTCCTCGACCCATCCCGGCGGCGGCGTCATGGGCGCGCCCGGCCGCAATGCAGCGGCGGAAATCCTGCGCGATCTTGCCAAATCGACCTCCCACATGAGCCCGGCCCATGACGTCATTTGATGCAATCGTCATTGGCGGTGGCCACAACGGCCTCATCGCCGCTGCCACGCTGGCGAAAGCCGGCCGCAAGGTGCTCGTGCTGGAAGCTGGAAGCGAGGTCGGCGGCGCCGCACGCACCGAGGAATTCGCACCGGGCTTTCGGGTCTCTTCGATCGCCCATCTGCTGAACCGGCTGCATCCCGATGTGGTGAAGACGCTGGAGCTGGAAAGGCACGGGCTGCGGGTCGCCCGCACCGACTTCATGCCGTCGGTGGCGCTGTCGAAGGACGGCCCGTCGCTTGCCCTGCATGGCGCCTATGGCGAGGTGCTGACCGGCGCCAGTCCCTCCCAGCAATCGGCCTGGAAGGACCTGCGCGCGCAGCTGCTGCGCTATGCCGGCATATTGAAACCGTTCCTCTCCCGCCGGCCGCCCGATCTCGCCGGCATGTCGCTGATCGAGACCGCTTCACTCGGCCAGACCGCGCTGGCGCTGAAGAAGCTCGGCAAGGAAGACATGCGCGACTTCCTGCGCGTGCTGCTGATGAACGTCGCCGATCTGCTCGACGAGCAGCTTGCCGATATCAGGCTGAAGGGCCTGCTCGCCTTCGATGCGACGCTTGGCAGCCATCTCGGCCCGCGCTCGCCGACCTCGTCGCTCGGCCTTTACTATCGCCTCGCCGGCGAGGCCGGCGGTACAGCCGGCGCGCAGGTCCTGCCGGAAGGTGCCATGGGCGCGGTTATCGTCGCCATCCGTGCCTCGGCGGAGAAGGCTGGCGTCGAAATCCGCACATCGGCGCCCGTAGCAAAAATCATCGTCGAGAAAGGTCGCGCCGTCGGTGTCGCGCTCGACAATGGCGAGGTGCTGCGCGCGAGAACGATCATCTCCGCCATCAATCCGGCCACCACCTTCCTCGACCTTGTCGGACCGCGCGAGATCGACACCGGCTTCGTCCGCAAGGTGAAGAACATCCGCATGAAGGGCGATGCGGCCAAGCTCAATCTGGCACTCGACCGGCCGCCGGAATTCAGCGGCGTCGATGCCGCCGGCCACAAGGGCCGGCTGGTTATCGCCCCCTCGCCCGATCACGTCGAGCGCGCCTTCAATCCCTGCAAATATGGCGAGTTCTCGCCCGAGCCGGTGATGGAGATCACGCTACCCAGCGTGGCTGACCCATCGCTCGCGCCCAACGGCGCCTGCGTGCTGTCCGCGGTGGTGCAATATGCGCCCTATGCGCTGAAGGAGGGCTGGGCTGCCGGCAAGCCGAAATTCCTCAAGGCGATCATGACGCAGCTCGAGTCTCACGCGCCTGGTATCGGCAAGAGCGTGGTCCATGCCGAGCTTCTGACGCCGGCCGACATCGAGACGCGCTACCGCATGCCGGGCGGCCACTGGCATCACGGCGAATTGCAGGCCGATCAGATGCTGGTCTCGCGCCCCGTGTCCGGCTGGTCCGGCTACGATACGCCGGTCGAAGGGCTGTTCCTGGCTGGCGCCGGCTCGCATCCCGGCGGCGGCGTTTCCGGCGCTCCTGGCCTCAACGCCGCGCGGCGAATCATTGCGATGAAGGGATAGGCCATGGTTCAGGCAAACAGAAAGAAGCCCATGGCAAAGACAGCCGGTGCAGCCGCTTCCGATCGAGCAGCCGCACAGGCTCATTTCCGCACGCTGCGTCTGGGCACGCCGTTCCAGCCGCGCATCGATGCGCTGGCCAGAACCCAGGACTGGTACAATTGGGCCGGCTACCGCGCCCCGCATTCGCTGTGGGACGAGGAGCTCGAATATTTCGCCATCCGCAGCCAGGCGGCGCTGTTCGACATTTCGCCGATGACCAAATATCGGATCGAGGGGCCGGACGCCGAAGCCTTGCTCGATCGTGTCACCTTGCGCGACGTCACCAAGCTCAAGCCCGGCCGCGTCCACTACACCGCCTGGTGCGACGATGAGGGCTTTGTCCTCGACGACGGCACGCTGTTTAGGCTGTCGCTGACCCACTTCCGCCTCTGTTCGCAGGAGCGGCACTTGCCCTGGCTGCTCGACAGCGCCATTGGATTCAACGTCACGGTCGAGGAAGAAACCGAGGCCGTCGCTGGCCTCGCTTTGCAAGGCCCGACCTCCTTTGCTGTGTTGCGCGATGCCGGCTTCGCCGGCGTCGAGCGGCTGAAAATATTCGACCTCGCCGACTTCCCGCATGATGGCGACACGGTCACCATTTCGCGCACCGGGTTTACCGGCGATCTCGGTTATGAACTGTTCTTGCCGGCCGGCAAAGCGCTGAGCCTGTGGGACCGGTTGATGATTGCGGGCGAACCGCGCGGCATCCGCGCTATCGGTTACACCGCGCTCAACCGCGCGCGTCTCGAGGCCGGGCTGATCGTTGCCAACACGGATTTCACCACAGCCGAGCACGCCATCCGCACAGACCGCTTGCGGATGCCCGACGAGATCGGGCTTGGCTTCATGATCGATCTGGAAAAGGGCCATTTCAACGGCCGCCGCGCCATCCTCGAGGCGAGAGCGAAACGCAAGCTGCGCAATGTGCTGGTCGGGCTGGAGATCGAAGGCAACATCCCGGCCGAACACGCCATCGTCTACCACAAGAAGGCTCGGGAGGTCGGCCTGGTCAGCGGCGCCATGTGGTCGCCCATGGCCAAGCGCAACGTCGCCATCGCCTCGCTGGCGCGGCCATATGGTGATACCATGGTCGAGGATCTCTGGGTTGAGATTTACGCGATGCGCGAGCTGCGGTATCAGAAGCTGATGAAGCGAGCCAAGGTGGTGGCGCGGCCGTTCATCAAGCTCGACCGCCGCACTGCCAACCCGCCGGCGGACTTCTGATCATGACCGACGAAGCCGACAAGCTGGATGGAGACGGGGAAGCAGCCGAACAGTGGGAGCTGGTCAACACGCCGCTCGGCGAAAAATGGTCAGGCCGCACGCGCTATGCCGCGGCCATGTTTTTCTACAAGCGCGACGAGATGAACGCCGAGACACTCGAAGTCTACCGCATCTGCGCCCGGCTCGATTCGGAAGATCCGCTGCCGATCATCCGCGTTCGCGGCGTCGGCAGGGACTGGCTTAAGCGCATGGGCTTCCAATAGGTCGTCCTAACCTATCGTTTTTTCCAGCATGTTGAGCCAGTTGCGATAGGCGATCTTCTCGATCAGCGCGCGGCCGAAGCCACGCGCGGCCAATGCATCGAGTAGCTTCGGCAGGCCGGCAACGTCGCCGATCACGGCCGGGATCATGGCGCCGTCGAAATCGGAGCCGAGGCCGACGCCATCTTCCCCCAGCGCCTGCAGCAGGGAATCGACGTGGCGCACCATGATGTCGAGGCTGGTGTCGGCATTCATGCGCCCGTCCTCGCGCAAGAAGCCGGTGGCGAAATTCAGCCCGACCATGCCGCCGGACTCACGGATCGCGCCGAGCTGCCAGTCGGTGAGATTGCGCGAATGACCGCAGATCGCATGCACGTTGGAATGGGTGGCGACCAGCGGCGCATCGCTGAGCGCGGCGACATCGCGAAAACCCTTCTCGTTGAGATGCGACAGGTCGATCATGATCTTCAGCTGGTTGCAGGCCTTGACCAGCGCCTTGCCGGCATCGGTCAGGCCGGGCCCGGTGTCGGGCGAGGACGGAAAGCGGAATGGCACGCCGTGACCGAAGGCGTTCGGCCGGCTCCAGACGATGCCGAGCGAGCGCAAGCCGGCGGCGTGCAGCACGTCGAGCATGGTGAGTTCGGGATCGATCGCCTCGACCCCTTCGATGTGGAACACCGCCGCGATCGAGCCTTGCGCCATGGCGTTGCGCACGTCGCCGGCGCTGCGGCAGACGGTGAGCGCTCCGGCCCGTTCCAGCCGGAGCAGGATCGAGGCCATCGCAATCGTCGAGGTCAGCGCGTCATTGCGCGGAACCTCGGGCGGCAGCGGCTCGGTATGGCTCGGCGCCAAGGGCACGGCGCTGCGCCTGGATTTCTCGACAGGCGGCGGAAAGACGGCGAACATCCCGCCGGCAAAGCCACCGGCCTTGGCACGCGGCAGGTCGATATGGCCGCTCGATTTCCCCTCTATGAACAGCTTTTCGACGTCGGTGTCTTTCGACTGATAAAGTCTGAGCAACGTATCGTTGTGGCCGTCGAAGACGGGAACGAGGTCGGTTTCGGTCATGGGGGATCATTCGATTCGTTTGTCGGCAAGGTGGCTGCGATAGATCATATCTACTTAGGCAGGATGCGCCACCCGGGCAAATACCAAAGCCACCCCGGTGAGACCGCAGCCGCCTGCCGCGCCGTTTGCGAACGCCAAAATCCCTACTGCTTCAGCACGTCGGCCCATTCCTTGTGGCGGCGGAACTGGGCGTTGGCGAACGGGCAGAGCGGAATGATCTTTTTCCCCGCCGCGCGCGCATCCTCGACGGCGCGGGTGACGAGCCGAAGCCCGGCACCCTGGCCGCGAAACGCGTCCGGTACCTCTGTGTGATCGATGATGATCTGGTGCTCGCCGATCTTGGTGAAGGTCATCTCTGCTTCGGCGCCACCGGGCCCGCGAAGGACGTAGCGACCCTTGGAACCGCGATCCTCCAGTTCGATCTCAGGCAGTTGATCCGGCATCGCTATATTCCTTGGGCAGCACCGGCAAAGAGCCGCCGCGCCGCCTCGATCTCGTTTGGCCGCACCTCGTGCCCGCCTTCATGCCACTCCACTGTGACATCGGCGCCATCGGCACGCAAATAGGCTTCGAGCCGCGTCGTCAGGTTCGGCGGGCTGATCGGATCGCGCTTGCCGGCGGTCACGAGAATGTGACGGCCGGCAAGGCTGCCCTTGACCTTCGGTTCGAACGGGATCAGCGGATGCATCAGCACCGAAGCGTCGAACTGCGCCGGCGCCGCAAACACCACCGAGGCCAGGATATTGGCGCCGTTGGAGTAGCCGAGGCCGAGCACGGCCGATGGCTTCGCCGCCTCGACATGCGCCTTGACGAAGCCCGCCATCTTGGCCGTCGCCCGCGCCAGATCGTCCATGTCGTAGACGCCTTCGCCAGTGCGACGAAAGAAGCGCGCGGCACCTTGTTCCGACACATCGCCGCGCGGCGAGATGATGGTTGCCCGCGGCGCGAGATCGCGCCCCAGCGACAGAAGCTGGTTCTCATCGGCCCCCGTGCCATGGAAGACGAACAGCAGCGGACCGCCCGGCGAACCGGGCAGCAGCTTATGGATGTACGCGTCCTTGCTCATGGTCTAGCCTTCCAGCTTCTGCAGATGCTGTTCGAGATAGGGTCGCAGGTGCTGGTGCTGCGTCGGCAGCTTCAGCGCCTCGCCGAGATGAGCGGTATCCTCATCGCGATCGAAACCCGGCTCGTTGGTGGCGACTTCGAACAGCACGCCACCCGGCGTGCGGAAATAGATTGCCCAGAAATAATCGCGGTCGATCACCGGCGTCACTCCATAGCCAGTGTCCATCAACGCCTTGCGCACTTCGAGCTGCTTGGCGCGGTTCTCGACGGCGAAGGCGACATGGTGGACGGAGCCGGCGCCGAGATCGGCGAAGGCCGTGGTCGGCAGCGATTCGATATCGACGACGTCGGCGCCGTTGCCGTTCTTCACAGCGAGCCGCCTGACATTGCCTGATTTCTCGATCTCCTCGTAGCCCATGAATTTCAAAAGCTCCTCGGTAGCGCCGCCATCCTTCAGCCGGAGCGACACGGAATGGAAGCCGCGGATCGCCTCATCAACGGGGATGCTGCCTTTCGCCCATGGCGCTCTGCCGTCTGCCTTGTCCTCGACCAGCGCGAAGCCGTCGCCATCGGGACCAGCAAAGGCCAGACGCTTCTCGCCGAATGCCTCTTCGCGCGACACGCCGGTGACGCCTTCATCGGCAAAACGCTTTTCCCAGTAGGCAAGCGTACCTTCGGGCACCGAATAGACCGTGGTGCCGACTTCGCCGACGCCATGACGGCCCTTGCCGATGTTGGGGAACGGGAAATAGGTCATCACCGAACCGGGCGTCCCGGACTCGTCGCCATAGTAGAGGTGGTAGACATCGGGCGCGTCGAAATTGACGGTCTTCTTGACCCGGCGCTGGCCAAGCTTTTGGGTGAAGAACTCATTGTTCTGCCGGGCATCCCTGGCCATCGATGTGACGTGATGCAGGCCCTTGATCTGGTCGAGCATTGTCTTGCTCCTTCTCTTGGTGCTTGTGCGGCCTCGCCGCTGTCCACGCCAATATGAGGATGCGAGCGCTTTGGGCAAAGACGGCAAACACAGAATGGACTGTGCTGTAAAAGTGAACAAAGGAAAGAAGTTTGTTCACCAAATGGCTCGCGAGACAGACTTGCGCCGTCGCCGGAATTCGGTTCCATGAGCGGCGTTCGACCATCCAGCGACAGGGGTATCGCGAGTGACTGGAAAAGCCAGGCGGCCTAACATTCTGCTGATCACATGCGACCAGTGGCGCGGCGATTGTCTGTCGGCCGCGGGCCATCCGCTTGTGAAGACGCCGAATGCCGATGCGCTCGCCGCGGAGGGAGGGCTGTTCAAGCGGCACTATGGTGGTGCTGCGCCCTGCTCGCCGGCTCGCGCCTGCCTCTACACCGGCCTCTACCAGATGAACAACCGCGTCTGCCGCAATGGGACGCCGCTCGACGCCCGTCACGGCAACATCGCGCTGCATGCCCGCGGCCTTGGCTATGATCCGACGCTGTTCGGCTACAGCGACGTGTCGCTCGATCCACGTTTGCTGGCGCCGGGCGACCCTCGGCTGCAAAGCTATGAAGGCGTGCTGCCGGGCTTTACGGTGCGCCAGTTGCTGCCTGAGCATCAGAAGCAGTGGCTGTCCTGGCTGAAGCAGCGAGGTATCGACACCAGCGCCGGATCTCCCGACATCCACCGCCCGGTGACCGACGGCAAGGCCGGTGCCGGCGTCAGCAACGCGCCGCCCATCTATTCCGAGGACGAAACGCCGGCCGCGTTCCTGACCCGCGAATTCACGCGCTGGCTCGGCGAGCAGGAGCACGCATCACCTTGGTTCGCGCATCTGTCCTTCATCAGCCCGCACCCGCCCTTCATCGTCCCGGAGCCCTACAACACGCTGTATGAACCAGCAGACGGTCCCGCCTTCCAGCGCGCGGCAAGCTGGCAGACAGAGGCGGAAAGCCATCCCTATCTCGCCTATGACCTCGGCCGGCAGAAGCAGGCCAAGTTCCGTCCCGACGCCAGTGGCATGGTGCATGACTGGAGCAATGAAGACTTTCGCCGCCTCCGCGCGATCTATTACGGCATGATCTCCGAGGTCGACGCGCAGCTCGGCCGCGTCTGGCAAGCGGTCAAGGCCGCGGGCGCGTGGGACGACACAATCATCGTGCTGACATCGGACCATGCCGAGATGATGGGCGACCATTTCATGCTGGGCAAGGGCGGCTACTTCGACGGCAGCTACCACATTCCGCTGATCATCCGCGATCCGCGTCACCGCAAGGCGGCCGGCGGCAGCGTCGATCGCTTCACCGAAGCGGTGGACCTTGTGCCGACGCTTCTCGACCTGCTCGGCGAGGATCCCGCGCCGCACCTCGACGGCCATTCGCTGAGGCCGTTCCTGGACGGCAAGAACCCTGCAGCCTGGCGCGATGCCGCGCATTGGGAGTTCGACTTCCGCTCGGTTGCCGAAGGTGAGGCCGAACGCCATTTCGGCATCGCCTCACGCCAGTGCAATCTCGCCGTCATCCGTACGGAAAGATTTAAATATGTGCATTTCGGTGGCGGCCTGCCGCCACTGCTGTTCGATCTGGAAAGCGATCCGGGCGAACTGCACAATCTCGCGGCCTCCCCAAAGCATCTCGCCGTGCGGCTGGAGTTTGCCGAACGGCTGCTTGCCTGGCGTGCCGAACATCTCGACCAGTCGCTGGCACTGGCCGAACTCACCGAGCACGGAATTGCAGGCCGCGCCGCCGGTCTCCCTCCGCGCCTGACATGAAAAAGGTCCGCCCCGTTGCCGGGGCGGACCTTCTTCAAGACTGAACCGAGCTACCGCACAATCATGCGCTGCTGATCGCGCTTCTCGGCATAGCTGCCCTTTTCATAGGCGGTTTGAGCCTCGAGCTGTTCTTTGGTGAAGGTCGTGTAGAGATACTTGTTGCCGTCCTTGTCGGTCATGAATTTGAGATTATCCATACCGACCGCGACTTCCTTCGCGCCAATGCCGAGGAAGCCGCCGACATCGACGATCACGGCATCGGGTTTTTTGTCGGGGGTCAAGACGACGTCGCCGATCACGCCGACCTTGGCATCGTTGGCGCCGTAGACAGTGGTGCCCTTCAGATCGTCGGCGCGAATCTCACCAACCGGCATTTCGGTCAGCGCGGACTTGTCGATGGCTGCGGTCTGTGTCTGGTCAGGAGCCGTCGGAACAGCCGCGGTCGTGTCCGCCGGAGCGGTCGTGGCAGAAGGTGCGGCGGCCGGTGCGGTTGCTGGCGGCGCATTGGAAGCCGTCGTTGCCGGTAGCGGATCATAGGCCTTGCGGTCGAAATCCGGCTGCGCCTCCAGCTCTTCCTTGGTGGTCTGGGCCACCAGCCAGCGATCGCCATTCTTCTCGGCCCATTTGGCCTTGTTGAAATCATAGGCGACGTTCTTGGCCCCTATACCGAGGAATCCGCCGACGCCGATGATCAGGGACTGCGCTTTGCCTTCCTTGGTCAGAACGATATCGTTGACGCTGCCGATGTTCTGCGCGTCATCGCCGGTGCCGTTGTAGACGGTTTCGCCGAGGATGTTGGTGGCAAGGTTGCCGTCGGCGCGCTTCACCGGTTCCGTCGGAGCGGCGTTCATGTCGACAGGCTTTTGCGCGGTATCCGTCGTCGCGGGTGCTGTTGGCGCCGCGGTCGATGCGGCAGGTGCAGGAGCGTAAGGCTTGCTATCGAATTCTGCCTGCGCCGTCAGCTCGTTCTTGGTCGTCGGGGCAACCAGCCAGCGGTCGCCGTTCTTTTCGGCCCATTGCAGCTTGTCGTAGTCGAAAGCGACGTTCTTCGCTCCGACACCCAGAAAACCGCCGACGCCGATGATGACGGATTTCGCCTGCCCATCCTTGTCGAAGACGACGTCAGTGACCTTGCCGATGTTCTCGGCATCGTCGCCGGTGCCGTTGTAGACGGATTCACCGACGATGTTGGTGACGATGCTGCCTTCCGCGCGCACTACCGGAGCGGCCGGCTCCTGTACGGCAGGTGCATCCGCAGGTGCCGGGGTTGTCGTACTCTGCGCGTAGGCCCCGGTCGCGACCAGCGCTGCGAGTGCGGTCGTGGCTAAGAGGTTGCGGGTCATGATGTTCTCTCCTCGTGCCTGATTTCGTGCACGCCGCGCTCATCGTCGCTAAAAGAGATCGGACGCGGCGTCTTTTACAGCTTCACAACGTCGTGAGCATGCTGTTGTTCCGACAAAAAGCGCGGGCGTCCGTGCCAGAAAGCACCGAGCGATGTAACCTTGGTCGCAGAGCGACCCGAGCGAATGTCAATTGCTCTCGAGCGGAACCTTTCCCGCTTCGCCGCGTTTCAGCCTGCGGCTGGGTCTGTCCCGGTCCAACCTAATGACGGGAGCGGGCATGAAATTCGCGGCGGTGCTGAACCGGGATGGTGGCACCTTACGCACAACTGACCTTGCCGCTTTCTCCGACAGGATGCATCAGACGCTGGAGACGGCAGGTCACTCTCTCAGCATCGAGATTGTCGCAGGCAAGGATGTGGTGGAAACGCTCGACGGCGCGGCTTCACGCCGCTCCGTCGATGTCGTGCTGGCCGGTGGCGGCGACGGGACCATTTCCGCCGCGGCTGCCCGGCTGATGGGCACGAAGAAGGCGCTCGCCATATTGCCGGCCGGCACCATGAACCTGTTCGCACGCGGGCTGGGTATTCCGCAGTCGCTCGATGCCGCGCTCAAATCCTTCGCCGACGGCGAAATCATCGCGGTTGACATGGCGACTGCTAACGGCCGACCCTTCATCCACCAGTTCTCGATCGGCATGCATGCGAAGATGGTGCAACTGCGCCAAAAAATGGAGTTCGGTTCGCGGCTGGGAAAGATCCGTGCCTCGGTCAGGGCGGCTTGGGTGACGATCAAAAATCCACCGGCGATGAACGTGACGCTCAGCATCGGCGAAGCCGAGATGGCGGCCCGCATTACCGGCATCGGCATCACCAACAATCTGTTCGGCGAAGGCCACTTGCCCTACGCCGACAACCCGGCGGGCGGCGTGCTTGGCGTCTATGTCACGGTGGCGCGGCAGCGCGCCGAACTGGTCAAATTCTTCTTCAACATGGCGCGCGGCAAATGGCGCGACAACGAACATGTCGAAATCCATCAGGCGAGCAAAACGGTCCTGAAAATCCATTCGGGGAGCAGCAAGTTTCGCGCCGTGATGGATGGAGAACTGGTCCGTCTCGACCGTGAAACGACGATCGAAATCCACCCTGGCGCACTGAATGTGCTGGTGCCGGCCAGCGTCGCCGAGGCAAAGGCCGCCTGATGCGATCTCTAACCACGAAGCCCGAAAATCTAGCCGCTCGGCGCACTTCCTTGCTCTGTCGCCGGCGTCTTGACAATTTCACCATAGATCTCGGCGATGCCCCAGGCTGCGAAGGCCAGCAACAGCGCGGCAATCAAAATGCGCAGGCCGTGCCAGCCCCATCGCCCCTGACGCGCTTTGTTTTCGGGAATGATCTTGGGCATGGTCGGTCCTTATCTCGTTTTGCACCAGGTGACGCGTCCGGCACAATATTGTCAGGTAACGGTTCCTCGCTAGGATGGTTCCGGGTCGACGAAGACAGCGCGGGGGCGAAGACGAAGACCGGGCATTGGGGACTTGGGTGAATAGCAAGGCGGAGATAGTGCCGGATTTGCCGGCCGAAGTTGCGCGCGCGGTCGAGGACGAAGACCGGCTGGCGGTGCTGCATGGGCTGGAGATACTGGATACTGCGGCCGACCCGGATTTCGACCGCATCAGCAGCCTTGCCGCGGCGGTGATGCAGGTGCCGATCGCCCTGGTCACGCTCGTCGACCATGGGCGGCAATGGTTCAAATCCTGCTTCGGCCTGGACGAGACCGAAGCCGCGACCGACACCTCCTTCTTCGCCCATGCGATTGCCGCCGGCAACGAACCGATGGTGGTCGCGGACGCAACGATGGACCCCCGTTTCAGGGCCAACCCGCTGGTCACCGGCAAGCACCATGTCCGCTTCTATGCCGGCGCGCCGATGATCGCCGCAGGTGCCCGCATCGGCACGCTGTGCGTGCTCGATCGCAAGCCGCATGCCTTTCCATCCCGCGCCGAACTCGACCAGTTGAAGGCGCTCGCCGGCCTCGCCGCCAGCCTTTTCACCTTGAAGGACGCCACCCGCAGCGGCGCCATCGCCGAGGCCGCACTGGCGCGTGAGGAAAAGCGGCGCGCCATCGCGCTCGATGCGGCGTCGCTCGCCAGCTGGGCGTGGGACATCCGCACCGACATCATCGAATGCGACGCCTTGCTGTCGGAGCTGTTCAACCTGCCGCGCTCGAACCGGCTGCGGGCACGCGACATCCTCACCGCCATCGATCCGCGCGACGTCTATCAGACCAAAACCCGCTTTCGCGATGCCTTGACCGGCAGCGACGACTATTTCGGCGAATACCGGGTGAAGGGCTTTCATCCGCCACGCTGGCTCGCCACGCGTGGCCGCGTCATCGAGCGCGACGGCGACGGCAAGCCGACGCTGATCTTCGGCGTCAACTACGACATATCGGAGCGCAAGCTTGGCGACGAGCGGCAACGGCTGCTGCTGCGTGAGCTCAACCACCGCGTCAAGAACACGTTGGCCACGGTCCAGGCACTGGCGACGCAGACCGTGCGCCATGCCCGCCAGCCGAGCGAATTCCTCGAAGCCTTCGGCGCCCGGCTTCAGGCCCTGGGTATCGCCCACAATTTGTTGTCGGACCGCGAGTGGCGCGGCATCGGCATTCGTGAACTCGTCAAGATCGAGGTCAGGCCTTTCGAAACGGCAGCGCAGCCGCGAATGACGATCTCCGGCGACGATTTGCTGCTGTCGCCCGACCAGGCTGTCGGTCTTGGCCTGATCCTGCATGAACTGGGCAGCAATGCGCTGCAATATGGATCGCTGTCGGTGGTATCAGGCAAGGTTGATCTCGACTGGAGGACGCAAGGCAGGAAGGGTGCCCGACGCCTTGTGCTGACCTGGCGCGAAAGCGGCGGCCCGCAAGTCGCTCCGCCGGAGCGGCACGGCTTCGGCTCGATCGTCATCCGCCGCGGCCTTGCCAAGGTCGTTTCCAGCGAAGTGACCCATGAGTTCCGGCCGGAAGGCGTGTTTGCCGAAATATCGATGCCGCTGGAGGATCTGTCGAAGTGACAGACCACGATCCCGAAAAAGTGGAAACCCGGTTTTCGCGGCCAAACGGTTTCCGTTTGTCCAGAGATCCTGGTCAAAGAGAAAAACGACCTATTTCCGCTCGCTCTCATCCGGATCGTCGGATTTCACATTCTCGCGGTAGATCGCGTAAGCCGCGAGCGCCACGGCCGGACCCAGAATAACACCGAGACCGCCCTTTCCCTTGAGCAGCGTCGGCAGCACGGCCAGCGCGGCGGTGATGCCGATTGCTTTCATGTCGGCATTGCGGCGCTGCGCCCGGCGTCGGGCGCGCGAGCCCGCGGATATCAGGTAAATCAGCAGGATCAGCCCGGCAAGCACCAGGAAACCGGCGCCAAAGCCCAGCGCGGCGGCAAGCGACCCGTAGCGCGTCGCCGCCCAGATATAGGCTGCCCCGACCAGAAAGCCGAGACCACAGAGCGCTGCCGTTATGGCGATCCCATAGACGATTGCCGCCGTGCGCGCCCGGCGCATGGCGGCAACGGTTTCGCCCGACGCCAGGCCGGAAATCAGGGATGCGAGCATTCCCATCCGAGGATGCGATTAGCGACGCGCGAGGAGCGCGAAGAGGAAGCCGACGCCGGCAGCGATCGCCAGTGACGTCACCGGCTTTTCGCGCACGCTGGCCATCATCTGCGCTTCGATGTCCTTTGCGTTGCTGCGCAGACTGTCAAAGGCGGCTTCGCCTTGCGCACGCAGCTGCTCGACCCCTTCGGTGGCCGCACGGCGGGCCGTGCCATAGCCATGCTCCCCGGTCTTGGCCAACTGCTTGGTGAGCTTGTCGATATCGGCCTTCAGCTGCCTGATGTCGGCTTCGAGGTCCGCATTCGCACGGGCGTCGTTTGCGGTCTTTCCTGCGGCAGTTGCCATTGCTTAACTCCTTGTGATTGCTTGGTTTCAAACGCGCCGCGTGTCTCAAGGTTCCGACACCAGGGGCAAACTAGCCGAAAACGCGTCCGCGCGCACCCTGTCCGCCGACATAGTAAAAAAAGCGCTTCGTCAGATCAGCGGCCGGCGGCCGCAACGGGCAGTTCTCGCAAGGATACTGGCGGCTGGAGAAAGCGCGATTGTCCTGCGCTGACATTTCGACCCCTCTTCGAAAGCCCGCTCTTTGGAAGAGCTGCATTTCAACGCGTTGCAAGGATTGAGGTTCCGCCGCCTGCCACATGTCTTTTTTAAATGACAGCACGCCGATTAGCGATCATGAGTCTATGCGTTTCAAGGAGTCCTTGCCTGTGCCCACATTGCTCGACGGATTGCGGATTCTCGTCCTGGAGGACGAATTTCTTATCGCCATGGATGTCGAGCAGCTTTGCCGTGACCACGGCGCCGGTGAGGTGGTGATCGCGCGCGATCTGACCGAGGTCGATGGCCGGGAGGTCGCCTTGCAATTCGATGCGGCCATCGTCGACCTCATGCTGGGCGGCGCCTCGACACTCGATTTCGCGTCGGGGCTGCGCGCGGCGGGCGTTCCTTTCGTGTTCGCGTCGGGCTATTCGGATGCCGATGAAATCAAGGCATCGTTTCCGGGTGTCAGGCTGGTCGGCAAACCCTATTCGGGCGAAGACCTGGTGCAGGCGGTGGCGGCGGCCTGCGGACGTTCTGCTCCCGGTTGAGACAAGATTTCGACCCGCGCCTGGCGATCGCGGGTCAGCTGGCTGGCGAGCCCGTTACCTGGGCCGAAATCGCATCCGGACCATACTCGTCTTCGCCCGATATTTTCAGGATCTCCTGCAGGCGCGTGCGGGCCCGGCTGACGCGGCTCTTGATCGTCCCGACCGCGCAACCGCAAATCTCGGCCGCCTCCTCGTAGGAGAAACCCGACGCACCGATAAGGATGATGGCTTCGCGCTGGTCCTCCGGCAATTGTTCAAGGGCGCCGCGAAAATCCTTCAGATCGAGCTGGCCATGCTGGGCCGGATGAACGGCAAGCCTGGCCGTCATGATGCCGTCGCTGTCTTGCACTTCGCGCCCGCGTTTGCGCATCTGCGAATAGAATTCATTGCGCAGGATCGTGAAAAGCCATGCCTTGAGATTGGTGCCGGGCTGGAAGCTCTCATGCTTGTCCCATGCCTTGACCAGCGTTTCCTGGACGAGGTCGTCCGCTTTGTCGGCATTCTGCGTCAACGACACGGCAAAGGCGCGCAAGCTCGGGATCGCCCCAAGCAAATCGGTCTTGAAGCCTTGGGAGACCGCTGCCATGCCTCAGTCCTTCTTCTGTGCGGGTTCGGCCTGTTCCAGTTGGCTGAGCAACTGGGCGAAGCGATCCGGCACATCGTCGGAGACCAGCTCGTCGTAATATTGTTTGAGTTTGCGTCCGATTTCGGAGTTCGGCCCGAGGGCGTCACCAGAACCGTTCCGGCGCCTCCCCGCGGCGCCAGCTAGAATATCTTTCGTCATATCCTTCATTTTGCCCTTGTATTCCCAGAACCCAAGCCGCTCACAACAGACTCAATAAAACGCAAGCGGCACCCTCGTCTGGTTGCCCATCCCGACGCCTAAACGCCGTCTGCCCGCATTAGTTCCATCGAGATCGGAACTTTTTCTCAGGACCAGCGTTGTTTGACCGGGGTTGCAATCAGCTTAACCTGCAATCTATGCAATTACGTCATTCTGAGGGAGACGTCCTATCATGAGCTTATCCGCCACCATCGCACCACATCTGCCGTTCCTGCGCCGCTTCTCGCGGGCCGTTTCCGGATCGCAGGAGAGTGGCGACGCGCTGGTCGCCGCGATGCTCGAAGCCATTATCGCCGATGTCGATATCTTCCCCGAGGCATCGAGCGATCGTATCGCGCTGTACAAGGTTTTCGCCAAGCTGTTCACATCGGTCGCCATCCGCGTCCCGCAGGAGCAGGTGCAGTCGGCATGGGAACAGCGCGCCGCCGCCAATCTGAATGCTATAGCGCCGCTCCCCCGCCAGGCCTTCCTGCTCGTCGCCGTCGAAGGTTTCAGCGAGGACGAGGCGGCGGAGATTCTCGATGTCGGCGACCAGGAGTTTTCAGAGCTGCTTGCCCAGGCAAGCAACGAGATTTCCCGCCAGGTGGCAACCGACGTGCTGATCATCGAGGATGAACCGCTAATCGCCATGGATATAGAGGAAATGGTCGAGAGCCTCGGGCACCGCGTCGTCGGAACGGCGCGCACCCATGCCGAGGCGGTGATGATGTTCGGCAAGACACGGCCAAAGATGGTGCTGGCCGACATCCAGCTCGCCGACGGCAGTTCGGGCATCGAGGCGGTAAACGAGATCCTGTCGTCGACATCGGTGCCGGTCATCTTCATCACCGCCTTTCCCGAGCGTCTGTTGACCGGCGAACGTCCCGAACCGGCCTTCCTGGTCACCAAGCCGTTCAATCCCGATATGGTCAAGGCGCTGATCAGCCAGGCGCTGTTCTTCGATCGCCAGGCAAAAGCCGCCGCCTAGACTCGCGGCACGTCCTGCCGGCACGACATTGAGGACCGCCCGATGCGATACATCGGGCGGCTTTGTGGCGAGCCGGATTCATCATCGGCGAAATTCCCGCACCTCCGGCTTCGAACGATTTGCAAGCATCGTCTTTTTCGGCAAAGGGTGGAACAAACCGCATCTACCCACGTTTTCATCGCACCATTCGAAGGAGATGGACCATGCTTTACTGGGCGCTCGTATTTCTCGTCGTGGCAATCATCGCCGGCGCGCTTGGTTTCGGCGGCATCGCCGGTACGTCTGCTGGCATAGCGCAGATATTGTTTTTCATCTTTCTCGCTTTCCTGATCATTTCGCTTCTTGCGGGCCTATTCAGACGGGCGTGAGGGCCGAGCGATCATCCGAGCGAACACTGGAAGCCGCACCCCTCAAACGGTTTCCAGTCACCGCCGGGCGGTATCCTGCAAAGGGCACTGTCCGGCGGACCGCTTTTGGAGGCTGGTTTCGGGAATCTCTTTTGGAACCCATTCAACAGTGAGCCGTTCAGCCTGAGTTGGGTGGACAGTTTGGCCGATGCGTTCCAGAACCGGAGATAGGAAGGACGACGTGCAAAGCGATGAAGTCATCGCCCTGCATCCTGCCGAAAGCGGTATGCAGCTTGGCCGGGCTCTTCTCCACGCCTTGCACAATGCCGGCATTTCCGTTCTCTATCAGGATCGCGAGATGAAAACCGTATGGGCGCGCAACATGCGCGCGCCCTGGGTTTCCGATACCGCCGACAGCAACGGCATCCTGCCGGCGGCGCAGGCCGACCGCATTGGCGCGGCCAAGCGCGACGTCATTGCATCCGGCAACCCGCAACGTCTCGAGATCAGCGTTCCCGTCGAGGATGGCATCCGCTGGTTCCAAGTCTGGATCGATGCCGACCACGGCGATGGCGGCACGGTGCAAGGCGTCGTCACCACCATGGTCGAGACGACCGAGCAGAAACGCCGTGAGCAGACCCTGACGACGCTGTTGCGCGAAGTCAGTCATCGCTCGAAGAATCTGCTGGCGATCATTCAAAGCATAGCCACCCAGACCGGGCGCTACTCCGACAGCATCGGTGATTTCCTGACACGCTTCCGCGGCCGGCTGCAATCGCTGGCTTCGTCACAGGATCTCGTGACCTCCTCCAATTGGCGAGGCGCCGCACTTCGCGAACTGGTATCGGGCCAGGTTGGCCGCTACGGCGGAGATCCGGTGCGCAGCCTGCGTTTTCAGGGGGCAAACCCCTATCTCAATCCGAACGCCGCCCTGCATATCGGCCTCGCCATGCATGAACTCGCCGTCAACTCGGTGAGCTATGGCGCCCTGTCGCGGCCGGATGGGTTCGTCGAGGTTACAGCCAGCCTGCCCGCGGCCGACACCGGGACCTCCCTGTCTCTGACATGGGCCGAGACGATCGGAGCCAATGATATCACGCGTAGCGAGAAGCGCTTCGGCAGCGTCGCGCTTGAACGGGTCGTGCCGGCGTCGCTGAACGGCACGGCGACGCTTGAAATCGAGGCTGGTCGCCTCGAATACCGCCTTGTCGTTCCACGGGGCAATTTCGAGACGGAATGAGCGACCGACGCCGATCCTTAACCGGGTGTTCACCATAAAAGCGGATGCTGTTTTTCCCAGATACCGCTGGAACCTGTTGCATCGCCGGACATTGCCGCGGCAGGACTTGCAGCATGGTGCGGGAGGAATGCCTTGACGGTTGCCGATATGAACAGACTGGAACAGGCCGCTCGTATCTCCATGGGCGAGTTTGAGGACTCCGAGGCGTCCGTACCACCTGTCCCCCATGCCTCACTGCGCCTTCTCGCCTTAGGTCTGGCCGCGGTTGTACTCGCAGCCGTGCTCTTCCAGTTGGCTTTCTGACGTCGAAGCCCGGCGCGCCCAGCCCGCCCCATCCTAATTAGCTGGTAAGCCTTGCGATGCAGGAACTTTGTCCAATATGGACCGTTACTGTGGCGGGAGGACTTTTCCGCCATGGAACACATCGCTGCATTGTTGCTGGTCATCGGCTGCTCGAACACGATGGCCGACTGCCGTGAACTCCAGGTTCCTGTAAGTGTCTTCGAAACCGCTGACCAATGCATTGCCGAACGGCCGTTTGCGATGAGCGATGTCCAGGGGCAGGCTCAGCATATCGTGGGCAAGTGCCTTTCGGTCGATCCGGCTCTGGAAGACGACTATGACCAGATCGTCTGGAATGTGCATCCGGACGGCACGCTCGACGCTTCCCTGGCGATTTCCAGCGTCGTGATGGCGTCGAACACGGTGCGCCCAGAAAAAGACTATCTTCGCCAACAATAGATTGCAGCAGCAAAGGCCTCCATTTCATGCTAAATGGCGGTTGGAGCTTATTAAAGTGAGGACACAAAGTGAGGAGTAACTCTATGCGGAAGATGATTATCGCCATGGTTGCGGTGGTGGCGGTCAGTGGCTGCACCTCGACCGAACAGGACGTGGTTGGCGGCGGCTTGATTGGCGCCGGTGTCGGCGGCTTGGTCGGCGGCGGCAAGGGCGCGCTGATCGGCGCGGCCGTGGGTGCCGGTTCCGGCCTGCTGGTGCGCAATCTGCGCAATGGCTATTGCCAGTATCGCGATCATCGCGGCCGGATCTACACGGCTCGCTGCAACTAGTTCGGGCGATAATCGAAACGTTGATCCGGAGACCGGTCGGCCGGCCTCCGGATTTTCGATGTTTGGACGCTTGATCCTGGCCGCCTGACGATCGCCGTCAGCTCGCCAGAGGGATTCTGATTTCCACGTTCAGCCCATTGGCCCGGAAATCACGCTTGATCGTGCCGCGCAATTCGCGCGTGACGTTGAGGTCTATCAGCTTGGTACCGAATCCAGTCTTGGCGGGCGCTTCGAATTTCTTCTGCCCGGTTTCGCGCCAGTTGAGAGCCAGCGTCCTGTCACGCCCGCGCCCTTCGAGCGACCAGTCCACTTTCAGCGCCCAGTCCCCCTTGAGCGAATTGGCCGAATTGCCGGCTTCGCCATATTTCAGCGCATTCGTCGCCAGTTCGTGAAAGGTCAGGCCGAGCGCTTGCGTCGTGGTTTCGTCGAGCAGCACCTGCGGCCCTGACAACAGCCCTTCGGGCAGTTCCTTGCCGAACACCTGGCCGAGCTCGATACGCAAGAGATCGCCAAGATCGGCCTTCTGCCAGCGCGAGCGCGTCAGCATGTCCTGAGACGCCGCCATCGCCTGGAGCCGGGCCGAGAAGGATGCGGAAAACTCATTGACGTCGGTGGCCCGCGAAGCCGTCTGCCGCGCGATCGCCAGCACCCTGGTGATCGAATTCTTGATGCGATGCTTCATCTCCTGCAGCATCAGGTCTTTTTCGAGCAGGCTCTTTTCCGTCGTCTCGTGCAAGCGCGCCGCCGCCTCATAGGCCCGCTCCTGATAACGCGCCACCAGCGCGATGGCGCCGGCCAACAGCAGGCCGAACAGCCCCAGCATCACCGGAATGGCGCGCGACGAAGGCTGCGAGAAGGCGCTCGTCGGCCGGAACAGAACAGTCCATGGCCGCCCGGCCACAATGATCTTGCGTGTGACCAGCAGCCTGTCCCCGAAGGTCGAAGCCGGTGGCGTCTCAGACCGGAACAACAGATTGTCGCCGCTCACGGCGCCGTCGCCGTCGTAGATTTCCGTGTTGACCGGCAGCAGCGGTGACCGGCTGAGCGCGGTCTGGAACAGGTCGCGAGCTCGAAAGGCCGCATAGAGAAAACCGGCTGTGGAGGATCCGGGCGCATTGATGGCATCGGGTGCGGTTTCGACATTGAGCCGAACGAAGACGAGGAAGCCGGTGAACGTCTGCGCGGCACCGGTGTCCTGACCCAGCTGCACCAGCCCGCTGGCGTGCTGCTGGTCGTCCGACATCGCTTTTTCGATCGCCGCGCGCCGCACCGGTTCACTGAACATGTCGTAGCCGACGCTGGTCTGGTTGGAAGGATCCAGCGGCTCGAACAGCACGACGGGGGTGCGCCAGGGCTGCGTGGTATCAGGATAGATTGGATGGCTGACGCCATGGTCGTGCGGCATATCGCGTTCGATCGCCGCCTCGTCTCCAGCCCTTGCCAGCCTGAGATAGCCGATGCCGCGTAAGCCGGCAAAGTTTCTGTCGACATCGAGCGCTTTGAAGAACGCGTTGAACTCGTTGCCGGAAATATTGCCGTTGCGGGCATCGAACAGGGCCTGCGTCGAGCGCAGCAGCGAGAGGTGCAGGTCGATGCGGCTCTCGATCCGGTTGAGCGCGTCGTCGGCTGTCGCTTCGAACTTGATGCGGGCGGCCTCTTGCGTCGCGAAATAAGCAAACCCCGCCATCGTCATGCTGATCAGCGCGACGGCAATGAACGCGACGATTGGAAAAAACCTTTTCAACGGATGATGCGATCCCTGGGCATGTCGGGCCTTTATGGGCAAGTCGCCGTGCCAATACAATGGCAAGGCCAAGCCATCCTGACGGCTGGCACATCAGATGGTCCGAGACCCGGCATATTCGTCCAGCCAACTGGCATCGCTACCGGCAGGCCTCAAGCGGCGATCTTCAGCGCGCCCGGTCCGGGGATCGCGCCGGGCGGGCATTTGCCCAGAATGATCATGCCGAGCACCTCGTCCTGGGTCACGTCATTGGTGCGGGCGATGCCGACCACCTGGCCGTTCTTCATGACGCAGACCCGGTCGGCAAGTTCGAACACATCGTGGATGTCGTGGCTGATCAGGAAGATGCCGATGCCGTCGGACTTGAGCTGCTTGACCAGTTCGCCGACCTGCGCCGTTTCCTGCGGGCCAAGCGCCGCCGTCGGCTCGTCCATGATCAGGATCCTCGCGTTGAACAGGATCGCGCGCGCGATCGCCACCGACTGCCGCTGGCCGCCCGACAGCTTGATCACCGGCTCCTTGAAGCGCTGGAAGCGCGGATTGAGCCGGCCCATCACCTTGCGCGCCTCCGCCTCCATGGCAACGTCGTCGAGCGTGCCCCAGGCGGTCATCAGCTCGCGGCCGAGGAACAGATTGGCGGCGGCGTCGACATTGTCGGCCAACGCCAGCGTCTGGTAGATCGTCTCGATGCCGTATTTCTTGGCGTCGCGCGGATTGGAGATAGCTGCCTCCTCGCCATTGACGAAGATCTGGCCCGCATCGCGCTTGTAGGCGCCGGACAGGATCTTGATCAATGTCGACTTGCCGGCGCCATTGTGGCCGAGCAGCGCCACGACCTCGCCGGGGAAAAGATCGATCGAGGCGTCGTCGACGGCGCGAATGCCGCCAAAGGCGATCGAGACGTTGCGCATGTCGATCAGCGCGGTGCCGGTGGGAGCGGTCTTGTCTGCCATGATCTTGTCCTCCCTAGACGCGCTTGCGATAGACGGTATCGAGCCAGACCGCGACGACGAGCACGGCGCCGACGACGATGCTCTGCAGCGGCGAGTCGATGCCAAGCAGCACCATGCCGGACTGCAGCGACTGCATGAGCAGCGCGCCGAGCATGGCGCCGAGCACCGTTCCGGAGCCACCGGCAAGCGAGGTGCCGCCGATGACGGCGGCGGCGATCACCAGCAACTCGTCCAACGTGCCCAGCGCATTGGTCGCCGCGTTGAGGCGGGCCGACGAGATCGCCGCGCTGATCGCGGCCAGCACGCCCATGATCATGAACACCTTCATGGTCACCCAGCGCGTGTTGATGCCGGCGAGATTGGCGGCCTCCGGATTGCCGCCGATGGCAAAGACATAGCGACCGAAACGGGTGCGCTTGGTGATGAAGGTCATGACGATGCCGACCGCGACCGCCATCAGCACCGGTATGGCGATGCCGTGGGCGATGAACAGCCCGCCTTCGGGAATGGTGATGCCGTTCTGCTGCGCATACTGGCGCACGATGCCGATTGGCCACGGATAGGAATTGGCGATCCAGACGGCTCCAAGGATGGCAGCGCAGGTGACCACACCGAGGAAGGTTTCGGCCCAGACGGGGCGCAGTGGAAAGTTGAACCGTTTGCGCTGCGACCGGCCGTTCAGCAGCGCGAAAGCGACAGCCACGCAAGCGACGATGCCGATGATCCAGCTGGCGGTGGCGCCGACGGAGCCCCGCGGCCCGCCGCCCATCAGCTGGAACGTAGCGTCAAGCGGCGCGACCGTGCGCCCGTTGGTGATCAGCCATGCCATGCCGCGCCAGACCAACAGACCGCCCAGCGTCACAATGAAGGCAGGAACTTCGAGATAGGCGATGATGAAGCCCTGGAAGGCGCCGATCACAAGACCGAGCACCACGCCGGCGGCCAGGGCCACGATCCAGAGCCAGGGATTTCCAAGCTGGAAGCCGATGACGCGAATGAGGAATTCGGCTTGCGCCACGCCCATGATCATACCGATCACGCCTTCGACGGAACCGACCGAAAGGTCGATGTTGCGCATGACGATGACCAGCACCATGCCAGTTGCCATGATCGCGACCGAGGAGGTCTGCACCGACAGGTTCCAGAGATTGCGCGGCGTCAGGAACAGTCCGCCCGACAGGATGTGAATACCAACCCAGATGACCAGCAACGCACCGACCATGCCAAGCATGCGCGTATCGAGTTCGGTTGCCTTGAGAAAGCGTCCGACAGTGCTCAGTTCGGACGCACGGGCCTGGTCTGCGGGGGTATTTGCAGCAGGTAGGTTGGACGTCGTGTCGGTCATGATTTCCTCCCAACCGGCGGGCCGTCTGACGCGAATACCGGAACCAGCCTAGAAGCTATCCGCGTGATGCGGAAACACAAATCTTTTTGAGAAAACGCCGCGGCTTTTGGGCCGCGGCGTTGAGAATGCACAGAGAGCCCAGCTTTAGTTGCAGGCCGCGACGGTGCCGGCGGCGACGCCCGCGCAGACCTCGTCCTTCTTGATCCAGCCGGCGTCGATGACGACGTTGAGATTGTCCTTGGTGATGGCAACCGGGGTCAGGAACAACGACTTGACGGTGTTGCCGCCCGACGTCGTGAAGTCCTTGGCGCCTGCAATGTCGCCCATCTTCTTGCCGTCGGCCAGCTGCGAGGCGATCTCGGCGGCATTCTTGCCGAGTTCGCGCGCATCCTTCCACACCGACACGGTCTGCGTGCCGAGTGCGATGCGGTTGAGTGCTGCATGGTCGCCGTCCTGACCCGAGACCGGCACGGTGCCGGCAAGTCCCTGCGCCGTCAGCGCCGCGACGACGCCGCCGGCGGTGCCGTCATTGGCCGCAACCACGGCATCGACCTTGTTGTCGTTGGCGGTCAGGAACTGTTCCATGTTCTTCTGGGCGTTGGCGGGCAGCCAGCCGTCCGTATAGGCCTCGCCGACATTCTTGATATTGCCGCTGTCGATGGCTTCCTTGAGCACTTCCATCGAGCCGGCGAACAGGAAGTCGGCATTCGGATCGGCGCCCGAGCCCTTGATGAAGACATAGTTGCCTTCCGACTTGACCTTGAACACTTCGCGGGCCTGCATGCGGCCGACTTCCTTGTTGTCGAAGGTCAGATAGAAGACGTCCTTGTTCTCGATCAGCCGGTCATAGCCGACGACCGGAATGCCTTCGTCCAGCGCCTTCTGCACCGCCGGGCCGATAGCCGAGGCATCCTGCGCCAGGATGATCAGCGAATTGGCGCCCTGCGAGATCAGGCTCTCGACATCGGTCAGCTGCTTGCCGGGATTGGACTGCGCGTCGGCGGAGATGTACTTGTCGCCGGCAGCCTCGATCGCCGTCTTCATGGCGGCCTCGTCGGTCTTCCAGCGCTCTTCCTGGAAGTTGGACCACGAAACCCCGATGACCTTGTCCTTCGCCTGTGCGACCGACGCGAGCGTCAGCGACATGGCGACACCCGCCAGGATGGCGGCTGTGAATCTTTTCATAATATCCTCCCTGCGCCGCGTATGGCGCGACCAAACTGACCCGAAGGCCGGCACAGAGGCTCTATTTTTTCGAGCCTCGAAAAAATACTGATCCAGCGCCCGAACGCTGTCAACATCGATTCTGATGGATTTTGAGGTGCTCGCGAATTTTTTTCGAGCTCCGGAATAAATAAATGACAGAGTGGACAGCTTCTGCCAGTATTTGGCTGCGTTGCCGACAGCGTTCGAGGGGTACGGAGAACCGCGGCGACCGGGAGGACTTGAAGAGGACATGTCGGTCGGAATCCGCCACGACGATTTGCGCCGGCGCAACCGGGCGATGGTGATCGCCGCCGTACGCCGAGCCGGACAGCCGTCACGTACCGAGATCGCCGCGACCACGGGCCTAAGCCACTCGACCATATCGGCGATCTCCTCCGACCTGATCGGCGAAGGCATCCTGGCCGAAAGCAAGCCAAGCGAGGCCGCTTCGCTCAAACGCGGCCGGCCGCAGGTCGGCCTCAGCCTCAATCCGGAAGCCGCGACGGTGATGACCGTGGTGCTGTCGCTGAATTTTCTCTCCGTCGCCGTCATCGACTACGCCGGCCAGGTGATATCGGAGGAACAGCGCCGGCTGGACACGCTGACAATGCCGCGCGACGCGCTGATCGGCGAATGCACGGCAATCGTGCGGCGCCGCTTCGAAGACCCGGATCTCGACGTGCGCAGCGTCGCCCGCATCGCGTTGGCGATCCAGGGCATCACCGACACCCGTTCCCGCGCAATGCTGTGGTCGCCGATCACCCCGCACACCGACATCGCCTTCGCCGACATACTCGAAGCCGAGTTCGGCATCCCCGCCACCATGGAGAACGACTGCAACATGATGGCGATCGCGCTGCGCTGGCGCGATCCCGATCGCTACCGCGACGATTTCATCGCCATCCTGCTGTCGCACGGCATCGGCATGGGCCTGGTGCTGAAAGGCGAGCTGTTTACCGGCACCCATTCCTCGGGCGGCGAGTTCGGCCACATGATCCATCAGCCAAACGGTGCGCTGTGTCGCTGCGGGCGGCGCGGCTGCGTCGAGGCCTATGCCGGCAACTACGCCATCTGGCGCAATGCAAGGCAGATGGGCGAAGACGCGGAACCAGTCGCCGATGTCAGCGACGCCGACATGCGGGCCCTGGCGACCGCGGCACGCGAAAGGGATGGGCCCGAGCGCGAGGCCTATCGCAAGGCCGGTGAAGCGCTCGGCTACGGTCTCGGCAGCTTGTTCGCGCTGATCGATCCGGCGCCCGTTGCCATGGTCGGCGTCAGTGCCGCCGCCTTCGACTTGATCGAGCCTGCATTGCGGCAGGCCATTGCCCAGACCGCCGGCGGCCAGCACTCGGAATCGATCTCCTTCGACACCGAGCCGAACGAACTGCCGCTGATCCGCGAAGGCTGCGCGATGCGCGCGCTGACCTTTGTCGACCAGGAGATTTTTGCACCCGGCGCGCAGGCGAGAGGGAGCGTCGGAAAGAGCGTTGCGTGAGGACCAGGGTCAAAAACCAATCATTCTAAACGACCGAGTTCGACCCTGAGCGGAAGTTCGCACGCCCTCGGTTGAACTTTCATACCCAGCCCTGGTGGTCATTGACCGTGCCTGAGGAGATTGCGCGGCCCGTAACATCTACCGCTCGGTGAAAGCGCGAGCGAAGGAATCAAGCATCGGCCGTGCGAGATACTCGAAGAAAGTCCGGTCGCCAGTTCTGATGAACGCCTCTACCGACATTCCGGGGTAAAGCTGCTCCGCTTTCACGCCGGGCGGCAGGTCGGCGGCAATCTTCAGCTTGGCGCGGAAATAGGGTTCATGCGTAGCCTCGTCGATGAGCCGGTCCGCGGAAACTTGGGTCACGATGGCTGAAATCTCAGGGGTGAGCCGCATGTTCAACGCGGACAATCGCAATTTTGCCGGCTGGCCGATACGAACCTGATCGATGTCTTTCGGCGGCAGCCGTGCATCGACTATCAGGCCCGATGCCGTAGGCAGGATCTCCATGATCTTTTCGCCTGGGGCAATCACGCTGCCCTTGGCATTGTAGGTGGACGACACCACGATGCCCGCTGCCGGTGCCTTGATCGTCGTCCGCCGCAGCACTGCCTCGGATGCGCGCATCTGTTCGTCAATATCGGCCAGCGAAGAACGCACCTCGTCGAGCCTCGTCAGGGCTTCCTCCACGCGTTGCGTGGTCAGGCGCTCGATCTGCTCCTGGGCTTCGACGATCTCGGTGTTGGCCGATGCGAGATTTGCCTCCAGCGCCCCTGCCTGCCCGACGAGATCGGCCTCGCTGCGCAAAAGCTGCGAATATTCGGTGCGATTGGTGAGGCCTTTGTCCAACAGGCTGGTCTTGATGCCGAGTTCTTTCTTCACGACTTCGGCCTGTTGCTGAATGGCCTGTTTCTGGGCCTGCAATCCCACGACCGACTGGCGATGCATGGCAACCCGTTGCCTGAGGATCGATTGTTCCGATCGAAACCGGGCGAGCCTGGCGTTGAATTCCTTCTGCTGTTCTTGAACCAGAGTCTCGAAATCGTGCTGGAACGGTGGTGGCGCAGCCTCCGTGATTGGCGCAAGCCGGTCCAATCCGTCGCGCTCCGCCTTCAGCCGCGAGGCGCTGGCCTTGAGCGCGACAGACTGCCTCGCCAGTCGGTTGAGCTCGGCTTGCGCGGCTGTTCGATCCAGTATGATCAGATCCTGGGCCTGTTGCACGCGATCGCCTTCATGAACCAGCAATTCCTGGATGATGCCGCCTTCGGGATGCTGAATGAGAATGTTGCCGCCCGTCGCCGAGATCGTGCCTTGCGTGATCACCGCTCCGGACAATGGTGCACTGACCGCCCAATAGCCAAGGCAACCCACCAATATTGCTATTGCCGCGTATCCGGCGAATGCCACCCGCCGGATGTCGGTGCGTGCTTTGCCTTCCCAGACAAGACTCTGTGCTGCCATCTTCTAGGATCCAAAGCGGACGCTATGAGGGGTGCTGCGGATCGTCGTGGCAAAAGACCCTGTCACCACCGTGTCGCGCTGTGGGGGAAGGCCGTTACCGGCAATCGACCGCCGCAATACGTCGCCGCTTGGACCGAAGGCTTCGATCACTCCACCGCGCAGAAGCATCACGCGGTCGCAGGCCGCGGCGATCGAGGGACGGTGCGTTATCAGGATTGTCGTAACGCCCGCCGCTTTCGCGGCGGCAAGCGCCCCTTCAAGCGCCGCTTCGCCGCTGCCATCGAGATGGGTACTGGGCTCGTCCAGAACCAGAATACGCGGATTGCCGTAGAAGGCGCGCGCCAGCCCGATCCTTTGGCGTACGCCGCCCGACAGTGTTCTGTCCGACGGACCTATTCTGGTCTGATAGCCGTCTCGCTGCTCCAATATCAGCTCATGCGCCTGGGCATTCTTTGCCGCTTCGACGATCGAGGTGTCACTTGCATCGGGTTCAAAGCGGGCGACATTTTCCGCGATCGATCCGGGAAAGAGTTCCACCTCCTGAGCGAGGTATCCGATATGACGGCCAAGCTGCTTCTCGTTCCAGGTTCTGAGGTCGGCGCCGTTGATCCTGACGCAGCCGCTAGTCGCTTGGATCGCACCGACAAGCAATCTTGCCAGGGTGGACTTGCCGGCTCCGCTTGGACCTATTATCGCAACCGCTTCGCCGGCGCCGATGTGGAAGTTCAGTCTCTTGATGATGGGTTCGGTGCCGGGCGTGGCGTTCGGCGCGACAAAGATCAGGTCCTGCACGACGATTTCGCCCGACGGATCCGGCAATGTCAGTTTTTGCGTTTGTGCCGGATGGGCGGAAAGCGCCTTGTCCAACCGCTTCCACGATCGTCTGGCGTCGACGATCTGGCGCCATGAACCGATCAGTTGGTCGAGCGGCTGCAGCGCGCGGGACGACACCAGGGAAGACGCGAAGATCATCCCGGCCGTCATCTTCCCTTGCAGCACGAGCCATGCTCCGACACCCAGTATCGCCAGCTGAAGCATCATGCGTACGGCTCGCGACGTTCCGCTGAAAATCGCGTTGGCCATGGACGAACGGTCATGAAGAATTAGCGCCTCCGCCACGTGCCTACCCCAGACGCGCGTGGCGTTTTGGACCATGCCCATGGCGAGCAGCGTCTCCGCGTTGCGGGCAAAGGCCTGCTCCGACAGGCTGGCGACAGCCGAACGTTCCGCGGACAAAGCGTCGTTCCTGCCGACGGCAAGCTGATTTGCCACGACCAGCGCAAGCAACATCGCAACTCCTGTCAGCGTAAGCCAAAACAGAAAAGGATGGATGAGGTACAGCAGGGCGAGGAAGAACGGAGCGAACGGCAGGTCGAACAAGACCGCCGCGCCGCGTGACCTGATGAAGGCGCATACCGAGGCAAGGTCGCGCAGTGGAGACGGAGCTGCGCCGCCGGCGTACTTAGCCTCAAGCGAGACGGCGAATGTCCTCGCGCCCAATCTGTTGTCGACCGTGGCTGCAACGCGCTGTGTGTAAACGGAGCGGACCGTATCGAGGAGACCGAGAAAGGCGAGCGCGAGAACCGCGATAGCAGAGAGGTAGAAAAGCGTCTCGACGCTGGAGGACAGCAGGACGCGGTCATAGACCTGCAAGAGATAGAGGGGGATCACCAATAGCAGGATGTTGATGAGGAACGAGAAAGCACCGACATCTACGATGGCGCGCCTCAAGACTGCCCGCAGGCCAGACTGTGCAATCATTCCCGCGCTCCAACGGCTCATGGCCCCAACGTGAGGGCGTCGCTTAGACCGAATGGTCGGGCGCGATGTCCAAGGGGTGGTGCTGCAGGTCGTCCAGCGTATAGGCGCGGATGTAGTCGATTTTCATCTCCGCCGGCGTCGCCAGATGGTCAGGAGGCTGGCCGGCAATGCCGCCCACCGCGAGATTTGCCAATATGTACATGGGGTCGTGCATGTCGGACGGCGTTGCCGCTTGGGCGACCTTTACACCATCGTAGGTCCAGACAAGCTCATCCTTCGTCCAGAGCAGGCCATAGGTGTGGAAACCGTCGGTGTCCGCAACATTCACCGTGGACGAAACCTTCGTGTGCGCTCCCGTCTCATTGGTATGCGCCGTCATGTAGAGCGTGTTCAGATCCTGGCCGCGCGTTTCGACAACGTCCAGCTCCGGCGGCCACGATCCGTCTTCCGGAAGCAGCCAGAAGGCCGGCCATGCTCCGGCTGTTTCGGGCAGGTCCGCCCGCATTTCGAAATAGCCATAGGTTTGCGCGAAGGTGTCGTGCGTCGTCAGGATCCCCGAGGTGTATTCATAATTGTTGATCAGAGGCTTGATGTCCTCCGGCGCCTGCGCCGCGGTGATGGTGAGGACGCCGTTTTCAACGCTGAACGGGTGGACGGAACTCGTCGGGCCATAATTGGCGTCGACATACCATTGCAGTTCGCCATTGCCGCTCAATGTGCTGCCGTTCGGCGCTCCCCACCAGAAATTGGAATTCCAGGTGCCGTCCTGTCCGTTCCGAAGGCTCAGCGTGTTAAATTCGTCGGAGAAGGACAGCGTCATTCCGGACTTGTCTATCGGCAGCTCGAACTGGGTGGGCTGCAACTTGTCGATGGTCGTATTCTTGAACACCAGGATCTCGTCGGATCCGAGGTTCAGCATCACGTTCGATTCCACCTGAACCATCTGTGAACGGACGGCATCGAACGAAGTGAAGTCATAGCCGTTAAGGCGGACCGTATCGGTCGCACCGAAATCGAAGATAAGATCACTTCCATTTCCTTTAGAGATGGCGAAAGTGTCGGCGCCGTCTCCGCCGATCAGGACATCGTCGCCCTTGCCGCCATCCAGCGTCTGACGACCCGACCCGCCCTTGATGATGTTGTCCAACGCATTTCCGAACGCATATCGATTGGCGCCAGTAACGACGAGGTTCTCGAAATTGTCGGGGAGCTTGTAGCTCATCCATGTGTCGATCGTGTCGATTCCTGCCCCAGGATCCTCGACCACCTTATTGTTGGTGGAATAGAGGTGATAGTAGTCGTCGCCGGCGCCACCGTAGATCGTGACCTTGACGCCGGTGTCTCCCCAGAAGGAGTCGTTGCCGGAGGTGCCATGCAGTTCCGGTCCAGACCCAGTGGCCGAGAACCAATGAGTGGAAGCGCCGGTGTAGGGAAGAGGGACGCCTTTGGCGTTTACGACGGTGCTCATCAGAAATCCTTCCTCATGGTATTCGACCTGGTGAAATCATTCGATACGAGTCCCAGCGACTGCTTCCCAAGCAACGTTGCAACGGATGAAATAGTTCCAGGGAATCGTCATCCGATCCGAGATAATATTGACCATTCGGCGCACATACACTGAATAAAGAGAAGGAATCCGTCCTCCGTCAAAAATGTAATTTTAATAAAATTCTATATTTATGTGAAAGTCGCGTGCTTTGACGGATATAGATACATGCATTAGTTCAAACCTCGCTAGAAGGAGCACGATTTGGAGGGCAGAGTTTTACGGGCAAAATGGCGATTATGACCGACTAATCGCGAACCGTTCTTCCCGCGGCCAGCCGGACACAACAGCAGTTTGAGAGATCGCAGAGCAATCGAGTTGTGAAGGGACCGACCAGTTAGCCACGCACAATCAATTCCAGCATGGCTCACTCCGCTGCGGACGTTTCGCTGCGACCGGGCAACGAGCGCGAAGGGTCGGTTAAAGATTTCAATCCCGCCTGCTTGAATGTCCGCCACCGCATTTTGGATGCCAGAAGCCGCCTGTCGCCTTGGCCCAAATGCGGTCATTCGAAAACTGATGGGATGACCGCATTTGGGCGCCACATGCTCGTTCTCCACCGATGAGACGAATGCAACATTCCACCCTTCGCGGCCGTTGGCGACCGCCTGCTGACCGAGTTTGAACCTGGGTTCCGATTTATCGGGATGGGATGGGAATTAATCTTCCCTGATCGCGTAGCCTGCACCTCGAATGGTGCGGATGACGTCGGGCATGCGGCCGTTGTTGACCGCCTTGCGCAGCCGGCCGACATGCACGTCCACCGTGCGTTCGTCGATGTAGATCGTCTCACCCCAGACATTGTCGAGCAGCTGGCTGCGCGAGAACACGCGGCCGGGATGGCGCATCATGAATTCGAGCAGGCGGAATTCGGTCGGCCCGAGCCGGATCTCGCTCTTCTTGCGATAGACCCGATGCGATTCTCGATCGAGCACGATGTCGCCGACCTTCAGCACGCTGGACAGCACTTCCGGCTTGGCACGGCGCAGCAGCGCCTTGACCCTGGCCATGAACTCCGGCGTCGAGAAAGGCTTGACCAGATAGTCGTCGGCGCCGGTCGAGAGGCCGCGCACGCGGTCGCTCTCCTCGCCGCGCGCGGTCAGCATGATGATCGGCAGCCGCTCGGTCTCGGGGCGCATTCGCAGGCGTCGGCAGAGTTCGATGCCGGAAACCGCCGGCACCATCCAGTCGAGCACCAGAAGGTCAGGCACGTTCTCCTGCAGCCGGATCTCGGCCTCGTCGCCGCGCGTCACCACCTCGACCTGATAGCCCTCGGACTCCAGATTATAACGGAGCAGCACGCCTAGCGGCTCCTCGTCCTCCACCACCATGATGCGTGGCGCGATCATCGGCTGGTCACCCCTGTCGTCATGCCGCCGGCGCGGACATTGTCGTCTCGTCCTGCTTCGGACGATTGGCCGGCAGCTGCGTGCCGGTCAAAACATAATAGGCATTTTCCGCGATGTTGGTGACGTGGTCGCCGATGCGCTCGAGATTCTTGGCGCAGAACAAAAGATGCGTGCACGCGGTGATGTTGCGCGGGTCTTCCATCATATAGGTGAGAAGTTCGCGGAACACGGAGGTGTATTTGACGTCGATGCGTTCGTCGTCGGCACGCAGTTTCGCCAGCGCGGCGGCGTCACGCGCCGCATATTCCTCGATGACGCCCTGCACCTGGATCAGCACCAGTTGTGCCATTCCATCGATCGAGTGCGAAAGGTCGCGCGGCGTAACGCTGAGGCCGACAGTGCCGACGCGCTTGGCGATGTTCTTGGCAAGGTCGCCGATGCGTTCGAGATCGCCGGCCATGCGGATCGAACCGACGACATGGCGCAGATCGTCGGCCATCGGCTGCCGCTTGGCGATCAGCGTGATGGCGCGGTCGTCGAGCTCCCGCTGGCGCGCGTCCATGATCGCGTCGTCGGAGACGACGCGCTGTGCCAAGGCGTTGTCGGAATTCAACAGCGCCTTGGTCGCACCGCCGACCATCGAGCTGGCGAGATCGCCCATGTCGCTGATCAGCTTGCTGATCTGACCGAGATCCTCGTCGAAAGAAGCGACTGTGTGTTCGCTCATGATCCTGTTCCTCGTATGCCTGAGCTCAGCCGAAGCGGCCGGTGATGTAGTCCTGCGTGCGCTTCTCGCGGGGCGACGTGAAGATCTTCTCGGTGCGGTCGAACTCGACCAGCTCGCCCAGATACATGAAGGCCGTCTGCTTCGACACGCGCGCCGCCTGCTGCATGTTGTGGGTGACGATGACGATCGTGTAGTCGGCTTGCAACTCGTCGATCAGCTCCTCGATCTTGGCGGTTGACAGCGGATCGAGCGCCGAGGCGGGCTCGTCGAGCAGGATGACTTCCGGCTTCACCGCCACGGTACGGGCGATGCAGAGCCGCTGCTGCTGGCCGCCTGAGAGGCTGAGGCCGCTGGCGTCGAGCTTGTCCTTGACCTCGGTCCAGAGTGCCGCGCGCTTCAGCGCCTGCTCGACGCGGCCGTCCATCTCGGACTTGCTCAGCTTCTCGTAGAGCCTGATGCCGAAAGCGATGTTTTCATAGATCGACATCGGAAATGGCGTCGGCTTCTGGAACACCATGCCGATCTTGGTGCGCAGCAGGTTGAGGTCCTGCGAGCGGTCAAGAACGTTCTGGCCGTCGAGCAGCACCTGACCTTCGGCGGTCTGCCTGGGATAAAGCTCATAGATGCGGTTGAAGACGCGCAGCAGCGTCGACTTCCCGCAGCCCGAAGGCCCTATGAAAGCGGTGACGCTGCGCTCCGGCAAGGACAGCGTGATGTCCTTCAGCGCCTTCGACTGGCCGTAGTAGAAGTTGAGGTTCTTGACCTCGATCTTGGCCTTGGCGGTGGCCTCGGCGGCGATCGTCATGTCTGGAGACAACATCTGGCTCATTTGTCCTCTCTGCGTCCGGTCAGGCTGCGCGCAACGATGCTGAGCGCGAGAACCGTCAATGTGATGATAAGTGCGCCGGTCCAGGCCAGTTGCTGCCATTCCTCGTAAGGGCTGAGAGCGAACTGGAAGATGGTGACAGGCAGGCTGGCCATCGGCGCGTTGAGATTGCTCGACCAGAACTGGTTGTTCAGCGCCGTGAAGAGTAGTGGTGCAGTCTCGCCGGAGATACGGGCGATCGACAGCAATATGCCAGTGACAATGCCGGAAAGCGCGGCGCGGTAGGCGACCGACTTGATGACCACCCAGCGCGGCGCGCCGATCGCGGTGCCGGCTTCGCGCAGGGCGTTCGGCACCAAATTGAGCATGTCTTCGGTGGTGCGCACCACAACCGGAATGACGAGGATGGCGAGCGCGACAGCACCGGCGATTGCCGAGAAATGCCCCATCGGCCGCACCATCAGTTCGTAGACGAACAGGCCGATGATGATCGACGGCGCCGACAGCAGGATGTCGTTGATGAAGCGCACCACGGTGGTCAGCTTGGAAAAGCGACCGTATTCGGCCATGTAGGTGCCGGCCAGCACACCGATTGGCGTGCCGACGATGACGGCGATGATCGTCATGACCACGCTGCCGTAAATGGCGTTGAGCAGGCCGCCGGCGTCGCCGGGAGGCGGCGTCATCTGCGTGAAGACGTCAAGGGACAGGCCGGCGGCGCCCTTGTAGACCAGCGCGCCGAGGATGAGCGCCAGCCAGGCAAGTCCGATGCCCGCCGCGGTGACGCACAGCGTCATCATCACGGCATTCTTCCTCTTGCGGCTCTGGTGAAGCGATGTGGCTGTCGACATCGGTCAGGCTCCGGTGCGGGCGTCGATGCGCATCAGCATGTAGCGGGCAATGGCAAGGATCAGGAAGGTGATGACGAACAGGATCAGGCCGAGCGCCACCAGCGAAGACGTGTAGAGGTCGCCGACGGCTTCGGTGAATTCATTGGCGATGGTCGCGGAGATCGTCGTTGCCGGCGCGAACAGCGAGGTCGAGATGCGGTGCGCGTTGCCGATGACGAAGGTCACCGCCATGGTTTCGCCCAGCGCGCGGCCAAGGCCGAGCATGACGCCGCCCATGATACCGATCCTTGTGTAGGGAATGACGACGCGGCGGGTCACTTCCCAGGTCGTGCAGCCGATGCCGTAGGCGGATTCCTTCAGCACCGGCGGCACCGTGTCGAAGACGTCCTTGGTGATCGAGGTGATGAAGGGCAGCACCATGATGGCCAGGATCAGCGACGAGGTCAGCAGGCCGATGCCATAGGGCGGACCGGCAAACAGGCTGCCGAGGCCGGGAATGCCGTGGAACACGCCGATGATGAACGGCTGCACGATCGTCTGCAGGAACGGCGCCAGCACGAACAGACCCCAGATGCCGTAAATGATCGAGGGGATGCCGGCCAGCAGTTCCACCGCCATGCCGATCGGCCGCCGCAACGGGCGTGGGCAAAGCTCGGTGAGAAAGATGGCGATTCCGATGCCGAGCGGCACGGCAATCAGGATGGCGATGGCCGACGTGATGATGGTGCCGTAGATCGGTGCCAGCGCGCCGAACTTCTCCGTCACCGGATTCCAGCTTTCGCTGGTCAGGAAAGAGAAGCCGAAGGTCGACAGGGCTTGCCAGGATCCGGCAAACAGCGAGATCGCGACGCCGCCAAGCAGGACCAGCACCAATATGGCGGCGGCCCGGGTCATCCCGTGGAAGATTGCGTCGGTCAGCGCGAATCGTCTGACGATCGCGTCGCGCGAACCTCGAATGGCTGGCAAGGCTTCCTGGACAGCGCTCATGTGAAGCTCGGCTCTTTGAGTTGAGGAAAAAGGAGCGCCGCGCCGCGGCGCTCCTTCAAATGTTATTACTCGCCTGCGTAGACGGGCTTCCCGTCGGCCTGGATGTCGGCCTTCCAGGAGGTCTTGATCAGGTCGACGACGCTGTCGGGGATCGAGACATAGTCGAGCGCCTTGGCGGTTTCCTTGCCGTCCTTGTAGGCCCAGGCAAAGAACTTCAGCGCTTCGCCGGTGGCGGCGGCATCGTCGGGAACCTTGTGGATCAGCACCCAGGTCGAAGCAGCGATCGGCCAGCTGGTGTCGCCGGGTTCGTTGGTGATGATGACGTTGAAGTTCTTCGCGCCTTTGAAATCGGCATTCGAAGCAGCCGCACCGAAGGATTCGAGCGACGGCTCGACGACCTTGCCGGCGGCATTCACCAGCTTGGAGTAGGAAAGGCTGTTCTGCTTGGCATAGGCATACTCGACGTAGCCGATGCCGCCGTCGGTCTGCTTGACGGTATTGGCAACGCCTTCGCTGCCCTTGGCGCCGACGCCCGTAGGCCATTCGACGGCTGTATCCGAACCGACCTTGTCCTTCCAGTCGGGCGACAGCTTGACCAGATAGTTGGTGAAGTTGAAGGTCGTGCCCGAGCCGTCCGAGCGATGCACGACGGCGATCGCGGTGGACGGCAGGGTCAGGGTCGGGTTCAGCGCCTTGATCGCAGCATCATCCCAGGTGGTGATGGCGCCGAGGTAGATCTGGGCCAGGGTCGCGCCGTCAAGAACCAGTTCGCCCGGCTTGATGCCGGTCAGGTTGACGATCGGCACGATGCCGCCCATCACCATCGGGAACTGCACGAGGCCGTTCTTTTCCAGGTCGGCATCGGACATCGGCTTATCGGTGGCGCCGAAGGTCACGGTCTTGGCGATGACCTGCTTGATGCCGCCGCCCGAACCGATCGACTGGTAATTGAGGCCGACGCCGGTGTCTTTCTTGTAGGTGTCGGCCCATTTGGCGAACACCGGATAGATGAAGGTCGAGCCGGCGCCGGAAAGATCAGCTGCCATTGCCGCGGAAAGGGTGAAAGTGGACGCCGTAGCCATTGCGATCGCAACGGCCGCCGAGCGGATGAAATGTCTCATGTGGCCTGCTCCTGTTCGGAAGATGGTCTCTCGGCGCCATTGCTCTCGGCGCCCGCTGAGGCCAATAGCCTTCGATTATTACAGTCGCATGACAGTTTGATGTCACCCCGGTAACGCATGATCGGGACGAACAAATTGTGGCCTGGCCAGCACTCCCGATGGAGCCCGGCTTTGTCCCCGGAATCAGGGGCTTGCGACGTTTAGGCCCGAGGCTGGCCGGCGATTTGGGATCAGCAGGGCTTTATAAAGAAAAGCCGGACGGGAGCGCGTTGCTCTCGGCCACGGTGTCGTGGCCGGGCCATCGCCGAAAACAGGTCCGTTGGGGTAGGTTGACGCTGTCTCATGCCGGCGGTCGCTGCTCCCGCCCGTAACTGGGAAGAGCGGAATTCGAATACGGCCATTGTCTTGATCAGGCACAGTTTTGATATGGTGCGATCGCGCCATAGTGCTGCGCGCGGGACGCGTCGCGAATCTTTGCTTGGCTTCTCGCGAACCGGTGCGGCGAGAACCCCTTACCCGGCGTTGCGCTGAGCCTGACGGCTGGCGCCGATCCAGCGCTCGACCTTCTCGAGCAGGGCCCTGGGGCTGATCGGCTTGGGCAGATAGTCGTCCATGCCGGCCTCCAGGCAGCGCTCGCGATCGCCTTTCAGCGCATGCGCGGTGACGCCGACGATCGGCACATGCGTGCCGGTTTCTTCCTCCAGCCGACGAATGGCGGCGGTTGCCTCCAGCCCGTTCATCTCCGGCATCGAGACATCCATCAGGATCATGCACGGATTGAGCCGGCCGAAGGCGTCGAGCGCCTTGCGGCCATTGCCGACGATCTCGAAACGAAAACCGGTCTCGCCGAGAATCTGGGTGAACACCATCTGGTTCACCTCATTGTCCTCGGCCACCAGGATATCCAGTCTGTCGCCACCACCGATCGGGGGTAGCCGTGGGCGAATCGAAGGCGGCTGCAGCAGCGCCCGCTGCTCCGACGGCTGTGGCCGCGCTACAGGGACGGTGCCTGCGAGCGGCAGGGCGTCGCCGCCGCTCGTGTTGTGGCGATGCCGCTGGATGGTGGCGACCAGCGTTTCCAGCAGCACCGATGAGCGCGCCGGCTTGATCAGCTGGGCATCGATGCCGAGATCGTGATAGCTGGTGTTGGCGAGCGACTGGTCGACCGAGGTCAGCATGATGATCGGTGTGCCGGCAAGGCCGGCGGTGTTGCGCACGATCCGCGCCATTTCGGCGCCGCTCATCTCAGGCATCTGGTAGTCGAGCACGACGCAATCGACCGGCACGCCATAGGCGGCGGCGGCGATCAGCACCTTGAGGCCCTCGGCGCCGCTTTCGGCCGCGCAGGAATCGAACGTCCACGATGTCATCTGTTCGGTCAGGATGGCCCTGTTGACGGCATTGTCGTCGACGATCAGCACGCGCGCGCCGGTCACGTCGATCGGCATGATGGGTTGCCCGTTCTGCTCTCCGGCCCTCGGTAGCGTCACCGCGAACCAGAAGGTCGAGCCTTTGCCTTCGGCGCTCTCGACACCGATGTCGCCGCCCATCAGCTCGACGAGTCGCGAGGTGATGGCGAGGCCGAGGCCGGTTCCCTCGTGCCGTCGCGTCGATGAGGTGTCGACCTGGCTGAACTTCTCGAACACAAGTTTCAGTTTTTCCTCGGGGATACCTATGCCCGTATCGGTGACCGAGATGGTGAGCTTTGTTCCGGTCGCAACTCTCTCGCCGGTGACATCGACCAGCACATGGCCTTCATCGGTGAATTTCACCGCATTGCCGAGCAGGTTGGTGACGATCTGCCTGATGCGGCCCACATCGCCGACGAACAGGCTCTCGAGACGGGGCTCGATGCGCACGATGAGCTCGAGGTCCTTTTCCTTGGCGCGTGTCGACACCAGCGTCGCCACATCCTCGATCGCCTCGGCAAGATTGAAGGGCGCCGGATCGAGCACCAGCTGACCGGCGTCGATCTTGGAGAAATCCAGGATGTCGTTGATGATGGTGAGCAGCGCGTTGCCCGATTTCACGATGATGTCGGTAAATGTCTTCTGCTTCGGGTCGAGATCCGATTTGGCCAGCAGTTCGGCCATGCCAAGCACGCCGTTCATCGGCGTACGGATCTCGTGGCTCATATTGGCGAGGAATTCCGACTTGGCGCGGTCGGCGAGTATGGCGCGCTGCCGCGCCTCGCGCAGTTCGGCCTCGCGCATCTTCAGCTCGGTGATATCGGTGGTCGATCCGATCAAATAGAGCGAACCGTCGGATGCGATCATCGCGCCCTTGCGGGCGAATTGGTGCCTGACGCTGCCGTCGGCCGCCGTAACGGTCTCTTCGACCTCTTGCGTTTCACCGGTGCGCAGTACCGCAAGGTCGCTGTCGACGAAGGCTTCGCCATCAGGCCCGAAGATCTCGATGTCGGTCTTGCCGATCACCTCGTCCTTGCCGAAGCCGGTGAGATCGCTCCAGCCCTTGTTGACGTAGAACTGCCTGAGGTCGGAGCGCTTGGCGTAGATCGACACAGGTACGTTGTCGATCAGGCTGCGGAACACCTCGTTCTCGCGCATGCTCTCTTCCAGCGCGCGCTCGCGCGCCTTGACGTCGGTGATGTCGGTGCTCGAACCGACCAGATGCACGGATCCGTTCAGCGCCACCAGGCGGCTCTTGCGCGTCATCAATTGCCGAACCGTGCCGTCGCGATGGGTGACGGGTTCCTCGACCTCCTTGACGGCGCCGGTCACCACGACTTGTGCATCGTCATCGCTGTAGCCATCGGCGTCCTGCGCACCGAACAGCTGGCGGTCGGTGCGGCCGATGACATCCTCCTTGCCCAAGCCCGTGATCGCGCACCAGGCCTTGTTGACGAACTCGATGCTCAGGTCCTGCGCCTTGATGAAGGCGGCGACCGGCAATTCGTCCAGCACATGCCGGAACAGATCGATCTGGCGCATCGAGTCGCGCAACGCCGCCTCGCGGCTCTTGATCTCGGAGATGTCGACACGAACACCGATGAAGGTGCCATCGTCGGTGCGCATGTCATAGACCTGATACCAGCGGCCATCGGGGTTGTGACGCTCGTAGGAGGAATTGGGCAAGCGGTAGCGGGCGAGGATCGCATCCAGCCAGCGATCATGGTCGCTGTCGTAGAGCTGGTCGACTTGCGGATCGCCGCTGTTGCGGAAATAGCCGTTCGCATGGCCGAGGACGAGCGCCTCGCGGAATGTGCAGCCGGGCTGCCATGCCGGCTTCAAGGCCGGCAGCGTGTCCTGGATCTTGCGGTTGGCGAAAACGAACCTGTCGTCGCGATCGTAGATGATCACGGCGGCCGGCAAGGATTCCAGCACGCTGGCGAGATGCTTGCGCGCATCCTGCGCCTCGGTCTCGCGGCGCTTCATGTCGGAAATGTCGAACAGGAAACCGGCAACGTAATTGCGGCCGCTGGGCATGCCGACGCGGCTCTTCCTGACGATGCGCGAACGGCTGGCGCCATCGGCCTCGAAATTTTCTTCCACTTCGTACGGGCGTCCGCTGGCAAGCACGTCCCGTTCGCTCTGCTCGAAAAGCGCGACGGCGTTCGTCGGCAGGAAATCGCCGCCGGGTTTGCCGAGCATGGCTTGCGGCGTCTGGCCGAACAAGGCGGCGAACGCCTCGTTGACGAAGACGAAGCGCAGATGGTCGTCCTTGACGAAGATCGGATCCTTGACCGCGTTGATCACCGCTTCCGCCAGTCGCGCTTTCTCCAGCGCGTCGGCAAGGTCGGCCTCGCGGTCCTTCATGTCGGTGACGTCGACATAGGAGATCAGCCGCTTGCCGCCGGCCAGCGGCGCCATCGACGATATCAGCGTGCGGCCGTCATTGCGCGGGAACTGCCGCGATCCGGCGGTGCCGGCCCTGATTTCCGCCTCGCGCTCGGCGATATGCCGCTGCCATGTCGCGTCGTCGGAACCAAACGGGTCGATGTCGCGGCTGGCATCCATCAGATCGCGGAAGCTGCAGCCGATCTCGGCGCGCCGGGCGTCGATCTGCCAGAAATCGTAGAAGGCACGGTTGATGACTTCGGCGCGCATATCGGCGTCGAGGACGAGGACACCGATCGGCATCTGGTCGACCATGATGCGGAGATTGGCGAAGGTCTCGGCGATTTTGGCGTTGGCGTTCTCGATCTCGGCATCGCGATGCTTGATCTCGGTGACCTCATAGTAGGTCAACAGCCGCTTGCCTCCGGACAGCGCCGTCACCGAGAACATCATGGTCCTGCCGTCGGCGTGGAGAAACTCGCGCGGCGCGACGGAGCCGGCGCGAATTTCCTCGATGCGGGTGGCGAGATAGCGCTGCCATTGCTGTTCGTCGATGTCGCCATAGATGCCGTTGCGGCGGTTGAGTTCCATCAACAGGCTGAACGGAGCGCCGACGGTGACAGTGCCGTCCGGAATCCTGGAAAGCTCGCGATAGGCCTTGTTGACGATCAGCGTGTCGAACCTGGCATCGAGAAGCACGACGCCCATGTGCATGGCGTCCATCGTCCGCTCGAGATCGACCAGATGCTGGTCGGGTTCGCCGACCGCCGATGATTCCTGCCTCGGGGTTTGGAAGGCGCCGGCCAGTGCCGTGATGTTGCGGCCGACACCGCGATAACCGGCGAATTTTCCCTCGTCGTCGAACCTTGGAAAGCCCGATGTCAAAACCCGGCGGCAATCGGCGCTACCACCTTTCAGTTCATAGACGAAGTCGCGAAACGGCCGGTGCGCCTGCAGATCCTCCAGATGCGCGGCACCGCTGCGGTCGCCGTTCAGGACCTGGTTGAGGAAGTCGAAGCGGAACCGGCCAAGCACTTTTGCCGGATCGATGCCGGTGGCTGCCTGGTAGTTTTGCGAAAGCCAGGAGAAGCGCAGTTCGGCGTCGGTCTCCCAGACCCAGTCCGCACCGGCTTCGACCAGTTGGCGAAGCGCATGGACCGACCCCCTACCTGTGGCGGACGATGATGTATCGTCGCCATGCATTGTCGATTTGCGAGGCCCGCGCTTGCCGCGCGCGCCGATTGTTTCGTCCGCTTCCGCCATGCCGTCCCCACCCCGAAAACCAAGGCCGAACCCTCCTTCGCGGTTCGTCGGCGGAATGTGCCCGAGAAGCATTAACGATCCGCTAACCATAACGGACTCGTCGGACAAATTGACCGGCACGAGCTGCGTTGTTCCGCCCGGTTGTCGGCGGGACCGAAGCCGCTATATAAGCGCTGGCAGGGGTAATGCTGATGTCTGGACGGATCGTGCCTTTTTTCATGGGGCTGGCGCTGCTTTTGGGCAGCGGCTGCTCGCGCAGTTATGACGGCACCGTCGTCATCCCGAGGCCGCTCGATGTCCGGCGGTTCTGGGACCGGCCACCCCCGAATGTCGACTACGGGCCTTCCGAGGTCGAGAACAGTGCCTTTCCGGTGGCGCCACAACCGCCGAGGCGATTTTCCGACAGCAAAGTCATGACGCATGCCGCGCCGAGACGGCACCAGACGAGGCTGCCCGCGTCAGCCTCTCTATCCGCCCCGGCGAAGCCGCTGGTATGCAGGAACGTCAGCGAACCAGGCAAGAGAGCTCGCATGGTTTGCGACTAGATCGCGGTCAAACGAGAAGCGATCGGCAAAAACTGCCCTCACAGCGAGGCTGCGCCTTTTTTCGGCTGTTTCGCGCCGAGCTTGTCGAGTGCGAGACGAACCTGACGCAAATCGTCCTGCCAGCCGTCATCGTCGTCCATCGGGCTCTCCGAGGCCGCCCGCTGCAGCCCGCGCGCCTCGGATTCGATCTCGCGCAGTTCAGCGATTTTCTGTTCGGTGGTCAGGGAGTCGTCTTCGACGATCTCCAGCACCCGCATTTCCCTGAACGTAGCCATGGCGTTTCTCCTGGCTGATGTCGATCACAACGCCGTGAACGCCTCTCTGTTCCGGATCGCAAGAGGGTTTGCTGCAATAGATTTTGACAGTCGCATGCCTTGAAATTCATCGCGGTATCCGATGGCCGCCGGCAGCTCGGTGTAGCTCTTGCGCGTGTCGAGCGCGGCCATCTGGTCAGTTTCAAGGCTGGCGTCGCTCAGCGTGCGGAGGGCGGCAACGATCGTCGAAGGCCTGCGGCGCGACGAACCCGTGATAATCCGCCGTTGCCGCCGGGCGCCTTTGAAACCTTTGCCCCGTCTTCGGCGTTCAGCGGCCAAGGAGAACGCAGATGTCGATCCACTTCACGGTCTCGGACCTGACAAGAAACCTGTTTCACTCACTGGGACTGGATCACGAGCGCGCGCCTAGACCTCTCAACCCCGAGCAAAGCCTGTTGTTGGAATGCTATCTGGCCGGCCAGGTGCCGGAATCGGCCTGGAACGACTATGTCTTCGAGACGCCCGACCTTGCCCGGCATGCCGAGGCAAGGCGCGGCCACCACTGAGCCGGCGAGCCGTGCGCACGGCTGCGGTACAGTGACTTGCACAGCTTGCGGGCTTACTTCGGAGAGGCGAACTGCAACGTGAACACGTTGCCGGCGATGCCTTGCGCCAGCTTCGGCGAAAAGGTCAGCGGCAGACATTTCCGCAAGGCCGTTGTTGCTGCCTCGACAAACGATTTTTTTGCGTTGGCATCGCCATCCACCTTGATGGCCGTCGGCCTCGGTGCACCGATCAGCGTGCCGTCCCGCCTGAAGCTGAAGCTCAAGGTCACGCTGGCGGTTCCGGCGTCCGCCGGTGGCGTCCAGCATGCCTGGATGGCGGCCCCGACATCGTTCATGGTGTTGAGTTCAGCCGCATTCGAAGGATAAACGGCGCTCGCCAGCATCACGCCCGCAACCGCGACCCGCCTCGCAACGCTTTTCATCGCCAGCCCTCATCTCACGCCTGACCGACAATCCATGCCGGACTGCCGAAATGGATGGTAGGGCCGACGCCGGCAATGACAATATCTCCCGGCAAAGTTGACGCCAAAAAAGCGACACCGGACGCGGCTTGCGTGGCCCGATCGCTGCTCGATCACGCCCGGCGATAGAGCAATTCCAGGAAAAGTGTGAAACGGTTTTCCGTCTCGGAATTGCGTCAAACAAGGAGATGGCGCGCGAAAAGCAAAAAGGCCGGCATGGCGCCGACCTTTCCTATCGCTACGACGTTCTGCGCCAGTACATCCGTGGTCGCGGGCCGAAAGCGAATTACCGGCAGTAGACAGGGCTTTGGTTAACGAGTCCTTAAGCTCAGGCCTTGGCCTGCGACTTCACATAGGCGATGTAGCCGCGCACGTCGCCGGCCGGCTCGCTATACGCCTTGCCGAGCTTCTTCTCGACCGCTGCCACATAGTCCTGCGCCCATTTGGGCAGGACATAGTCGATGACGGCCAGGAATTCGAGCGTCGCCGCCAGGCGGATGTCGGCGATGGACGGGTTCTTGCCGCCGATGAACGGCTTGCCGTCCCTGAAGAAGCTGTGGAAGACCTCCAGCGGCTCGGCGATCGCGGCCATCGCCGCCTTCTGGGCTTCGGACTTCTTGTCTGGATGGGCGTCGCTATGACCGACCTCGCCGGCATATTGCGGAAAACCGAGGAACGGATAGGTGGCGCGCGCCACATAGGGGTAGAGCGTACCGACCAGGTAGAACATGGCGCTGTCGATCATCGCCCGCTTGGCCGGCGCCTTCGGATAGAATTTCTCCAGCCCGTGCTTGTTGGAGAGGTATTGCATGATGGCGCAGCTTTCCCACAACACGCCTCTGGGAAGGCCCTTGTCCTCGATCATCGGCGTCAAATGGGCGGGGTTGCGCGCCATGAATTCCGGCGAGCGGGTGTGGCCCCAGGCATCGGTCTCGGCGGCATCCAGCCCGGCCGCGCGCGCGAATACCCGAACCGTCATGTTGTTGACGCTGGGCTTCAGCATGCTGAGCTTCACGCCAGGCCTCTTCGCCGGCTTCGCCCTGGCCCTAGGCGCGGCTTTTGCCGTCGCCTTCGTGGCGGGCTTGGCGGCTGCTTTGGCCGCGGATTTCTTCGCACTCTTCGTCGCTGTCTTGGCCATGTGTTCCTCCCTCTGGTCTGTTCAGTATGGGTTCTTCGGTGCCCGGTCGTCCGACAAGGTTGCGCGGGAACGCTCGACGAGCGCCTGGATCGCATCGGCGAGGTGCACTTCCGCGATGTTGTAGTCGCCGCGCGCGACACGCAGCGTGTGCGCTTCCATCAGCACGTCCGCATGTGTGAAGCCCGCCGGCGGCTCGAAACGGTAGGACGCCAGTTCGATCAGCAGGCCGAGCGGATCCTCGAAATAGATCGAATCCATGAAGCCGCGATCCTTGACGCCGCTGTGTTTGATGCCGCGCTCGTCGAGCCGTGCGACCGCCTGCAGGAAGGTGACGCGCGACACCGAAAAAGCGATGTGGTGGACGCAACCCGGTTCGGTCGGCGTGCGCCGTTTCTCCGGCGTGCGGCTCTCGTCGGTGAAGATGGTGATCAGCCGGCCGTCGCCCGGATCGAAATAGAGATGGCTTTCGCTCGCCTTGTCGAGGTTCGGCTGCTCGAAGATGAACGGCATGCCGAGCACGCCTTCCCAGAAATCGATCGAGGTCTGGCGCCCGGCGCCGACCAGCGTGATGTGATGGACGCCCTGCGATTGCAGTTTCTGCATTGGCCTTCTCCCCATGGCATCAACTGTCCGCCCGGATCTGCCCGGCACCCCGCGCGCTACGCGCCGCTTGAGCCTCGGAATCCATGAAGGGATGCTAATGCAATCGGCCCCGTCGCGCCAGAAGCGACGAAAGCGGCGACGCAAGGGGGTAAAGCCGAGATCGGTTGGCTGTGTCAGGCACTTGCGCGGCGAGGAAGATACGCGGCACGCCTCGCTACAGGACTTCGGGGAGGCGATGCAGATGGCCGTGGCTAAGATGAAACAGGAGCGCGCAGTCTGCTCGGCTATAGGCGGCGTCGCCAGTACGGCATGTAGCGTGCAGTGCCGGATATTGGCAGGTACACGCTACGCTTTTGGAGGCCGAAGTCGACGAATCCGGCCGGTGGGCCGAACCGAATACCGACTTATGACCCGCTGCTGTTGACCGTAGTGCCTATATTCGTGAACATGCCGTTGAGCGAATTGCCAACCGCGCCGGCGCCGGTGATGATCGCCAGCGCGATAAGAGCCGCGATTAGGCCATACTCGATCGCGGTCGCGCCAGACTCGTCCCGAGCGAAACGGTAGATTATTTTCCGCATTTCAATCTCCTTGGCTAATAAAGGCAACACTAATATACCGCCGCGAGTTGCGGGGCGGTTAAGGTTCTCGGTTGCGAGTCAGTTAATATTTGCCAGAGAAATGAAATGAAGGCTGGGGCCGCGGGTGCCATCGCGGCCTTCAAGGTTGCTGCCACAAGGCGGGCGCCCGGGATGGCGCGATGGCATTCTGCGAATTTGTTGAAATTTCTTGGTACGCCCAAGGGGAATCGAACCCCTGTTCCCGCCGTGAGAGGGCGGTGTCCTGACCGCTAGACGATGGGCGCGTTCAAGAACCGGCGATATAGGCTGACGGCTGGGAAAAAGCAACTGGGGTACGGCCGCTTTACCGCTTCGAGGAAAAGACGGCCGTCAGCCTATCGTTTCGGCTCGATCAGGTCCCAGAGATTGCCGTGCAGGTCGGCGAAAACGGCAACCGTACCGTAGGGCTCGAAGCGCGGCGCTTCGCGGAATTCGACGCCCTTCTCCAGCATCGCTGCGTGGTCGCGGGCAAAATCGTCGGTTTCGAGGAACAGGAAGACCCGGCCGCCGGTCTGGTTGCCGATGCTTTTGCTCTGTGCCTCGTCGGAAGCCTCGGCCAGCAGCAGCCTGGCGCCTTGCCCGTTGGCTGGCGCCATCGTGACCCAGCGCTTGCCGCCGCCGAGATCGACGTCCTCGATGAGCAGAAAGCCCAGCCGATCGACATACCAGTCGATCGCCTCGTCATAGCTGGCGACGACCAGGGCGACGGTCGCGACGCGGCGGTGTTCAGCGAACCCGGTCATGCCTGAGGTTTGCGCATCGTTACTGCCCGCTCATTTGTTGCGGATCGCAAAACGCCCGATCAGGCGGCGCTCGGCGATGTCGTAGACGAAGATCGTGCGGCTGCCGTCGGCAAGCTCGGCATCGATCGAAACACGATTTCCGGACAGCGACTGGCTGACCACCTTGGTGCCGACCGGCAGCACGATATCGCCGCTAACCGGTTCGCCGGCGGGGGTCTGGATCTCGCCAGCCAGCGGCGGGTTCTCAGGAGATGCTTTGCGGGATTTGTAGACAACCGCCGCGATCACCACCATAAGAGCCAGCAAAAGCAGGCCGAGATTGATGGCCATGAAGCGGACGAGCTTGCCACGCACCTTGTCGATCTCGGGGTCGAGCGGCTTTTCTTCGTCTTCGTCGGCAGCGGGCCGGGCCATGGCAAACATTCCGGAACGGTTTTTCAATGAGCGCTCATAGCGAAGAGGCCCCTGAATTGATAGAGGCCGCGCCGACCGTGCTGGTAGCAGGCGCGGATGCGGCCGGTCAGCGCCTCGACCAGTGGCTGGCGGCAAGCCTCGGCCCGGACATGTCGCGCAGCCGCGTGCAGATGCTGATCAGGCAGGGCGCGGTGAGCGTCGACGGCAAACCGGTCGACGAGACCAAGCGCAAGATGGCGCCAGGCGAAAGCGTGTCGGTCGCCATGCCGGAGCCGGAGCCGGCCGAGCCGCAAGGCGAGAACATCGCGCTTGATGTCCTCTATGAGGACGACGAGCTGATCGTCATCAACAAGCCGGCGGGGCTTGTCGTGCATCCCGGCGCCGGCAATTGGACCGGCACGCTGGTCAATGCGCTGATCCATCACTGCGGTGACAGCCTTTCCGGCATCGGCGGCGTGCGCCGGCCGGGCATCGTGCACCGCCTCGACAAGGAGACCAGCGGCGTCATGGTGGTCGCCAAGACCGACCGCGCCCACAAGTCGCTGTCCGAAGCCTTCGCCGATCACGGCCTGACCGGCGATCTCGAACGAGCCTATCTGGCGCTGGTCTGGGGCATACCGCAGAGGCCGACCGGAAAGGTCGATGCGCCGCTCGGCCGCGCCGCCGATCGCGTGCGCCGTGCCGTGGTGCCGGAGGGACGCGACGACGCCCGCCATGCCGTTACCCACTTTGCCGTGCAGGAGCGCTTCGGCGAGACACAGCAGGAATTCGCGACCGCCAGCCTAGTCGAGTGCCGGCTGGAGACCGGCCGAACCCACCAGATCCGCGTCCACATGGCGCATATCGGCCATCCCGTGATCGGCGACCCAGACTATGGCCAGGCCTTCCGCACCAAGGCCAACCGGCTGCCCGAACCGCTGAAAAGCCAGGTCAAGGCTTTTCCTCGACAAGCTTTGCACGCCCGGCTCCTTGCATTTCGCCACCCGAGTACCCATCTAACGATGAGGTTCGAAGCACCTATACCGAGGGATATGGAGGAACTCGTAAGCGGCTTCCGCAAGCTCTGAACCTGGTCCAGAAAACTTGAGCAGCATTGTTCACTTCAACGTGACACACTGTTTCGTGTTGAACAAATGCCTGTCTTTTCTGGGTTTGTTCCTGTATAACAACTGACGTCGCGAGCGAGCCGTTTGGTGCTCGCGTCACATGCCCGCCGCGTTTCGGGGGCATCACTCTAATAGAGAGGGGGCGCTATCATGGCCCAGTCATTACCCAGTATCGTTTCCGGCGAAGGCGGCCTCAGCCGCTACCTGGAAGAAATCCGCCGCTTTCCCATGCTGCAGCCGCAGGAAGAGTATATGCTCGCCAAGCGTTACGCCGAGCATGAAGACACCACCGCTGCGCACAAGCTGGTCACCAGCCACCTCAGGCTCGTCGCCAAGATCGCCATGGGCTATCGCGGCTACGGCCTGCCGATCGGCGAAGTGATCTCGGAAGGCAATGTCGGCCTGATGCAGGCCGTCAAGAAATTCGAACCCGAGCGCGGCTTCCGCCTCGCGACCTATGCCATGTGGTGGATCAAGGCCTCGATCCAGGAGTACATCCTGCGCTCGTGGAGCCTGGTCAAGATGGGCACGACCGCCAATCAGAAGCGCCTGTTCTTCAACCTGCGCAAGGTGAAGGGCAAGATCCAGGCGCTCGACGATGGCGACTTGAAGCCCGACCAGATCGCCGAGATCGCCACCAGGCTGAACGTTTCCGAAGCCGAAGTGGTGTCGATGAACCGCCGCCTGTCGGGCGACGCCTCGCTCAACGCCCCGATCCGGGCGAGCGAAGGTGAGTCCGGCGAATGGCAGGACTGGCTGGTCGACGACCACGAAAGCCAGGAAGAGATGCTGATCGAGCAGGACGAGCTGGAAAACCGGCGCGGCATGCTGTCGGGCGCCCTTGCCGTGCTCAACGAGCGCGAGCGGCGCATCTTCGAGGCCCGACGCCTCGCCGAGGAGCCGCTGACGCTGGAAGAGCTGTCGTCCGAGTTCGACATCAGCCGCGAGCGCGTGCGCCAGATCGAGGTGCGCGCCTTCGAGAAGGTGCAGGATGCCGTCAAGGCCGCCGCCAAGCGCCAGACGCAGGCGCTGCGCACGATCGAGGCGCAGCCGGCGGCGTAGCCGGGATCGGTAATGAAACAAAAAGGCGGCGCCAGG